>NZ_JAWOTF010000034.1:0-30437 GCF_033338735.1 Vibrio sp. Vb1127
GTCTACGTTTCGCGATCCGTGAAGGTGGCCGTACAGTAGGTGCTGGTGTTGTTGCTAAGATCTTCGACTAATTCATAGCGAATTAGCGATGCTTTCGGAAAATCTTGAATTAGATTTGACGAACCAGTAGCAAAAAGGGCATCATTTGATGCCCTTTTTCTGCACTCAACATTATTTTTGCTGTTTTCTTGTTCAGAAGTGGGTTGGGCGCAGAGCAAGATTAAGCAAAGAGGCTTAATCTTAAGAAGAGTACGCTGATTTTTTCAGCGATATGGAGTTTGCCCTGCAACAGCGGGGTTGTTGTCGTCTATATTAAGACTTGTAACAGGTTGGTTTTATGAAAGCAAATAATGCTGAAACTCCTGATAGCTCAAACGCAGCAGATACGTTTAAGTGGGTAGCCGCTTTCGTATTGGCAGCTGCCGCTGTTGTGGGTAATTACCTGTATGGTGAAATGTCTGTAGTGGTTCGTGCTGCAGGCGTTGTTGTTCTTATTGCAGCTGCCTTAGGCGTTGCAGCAACAACGACTAAAGGTAAAGCAGCGATCAGTTTTGCAAAAGAATCTCGTATGGAAGTACGTAAAGTTGTTTGGCCTACTCGCCAAGAAACCATGCAAACAACACTGATCGTTTTAGCTGTAAGTATTGTAATGGCTCTAGTGCTATGGGGTATTGACGGAATTATGGTTCGTCTAGTAGCTCTAGCAACTGGGGTATAGAGGGTTTTTATTCATGAGTGAAGCTCCAAAAAAACGCTGGTATGTGGTTCAAGCCTTCTCTGGATTTGAAGGTCGTGTAGCTCAATCTCTGCGCGAGCATATCAAAATGCACGGCATGGAAGAGCTATTCGGTGAAGTACTGGTTCCTACTGAAGAAGTAGTGGAAATGCGCGCGGGTCAGCGTCGCAAATCTGAGCGTAAGTTCTTCCCAGGTTACGTCCTTGTTCAGATGATTATGAACGATGAATCATGGCACCTAGTACGCAGTGTGCCGCGTGTCATGGGCTTCATTGGTGGTACCTCAGACCGTCCGGCACCTATCACGGATAAAGAGGCTGACGCGATTCTTAATCGTCTTGAGAAAGCGAGTGAAGCGCCTCGTCCGCGTACAATGTACGAAGCGGGTGAAGTGGTACGTGTTAACGAAGGTCCATTTGCTGACTTCAACGGTACTGTTGAAGAAGTGGATTACGAGAAGAGCCGCCTGAAAGTGTCTGTATCGATCTTTGGTCGTGCGACACCAGTTGAGCTTGAATTTGGTCAGGTTGAAAAGCTGGACTAAGACTCTTCGTTAAAGAGTATAAAAAATCACCTTTTTAGGGTTGTATAAGGCGCGGATTATGACTATAATTTCGCGCCTTTTTACTTCAAGTGAAGTAAAAAGTTTCTTACACAAACGGGGAGCTGATCCGCGATTAGCGTTTGTACCCAAACTTAGGAATTATCATGGCTAAGAAAGTTGAAGCTTACATCAAGCTACAAGTTGCTGCTGGTATGGCTAACCCTAGTCCACCAGTAGGTCCTGCACTAGGTCAACACGGTGTGAACATCATGGAATTCTGTAAAGCGTTCAACGCAAAAACAGAATCTATTGAGAAAGGTCTACCAACTCCAGTAGTTATCACAGTATACAGCGACCGTTCTTTCACGTTCGTAACTAAGACTCCACCTGCTGCTGTTCTTCTTAAGAAAGCTGCTGGCGTTAAGTCTGGTTCAGGTCGTCCAAACACTGAAAAAGTTGGTACTGTAACTGACGCTCAAATCCAAGAAATCGCAGAAACTAAAGCTGCTGATATGACTGGTGCTGACATCGAAGCGATGAAGCGTTCTATCGCTGGTACTGCTCGTTCAATGGGCCTAGTGGTAGAGGGTTAATAAGATGGCAAAACTAACTAAGCGCATGCGCGTAATCCGCGAAAAAGTTGACGTAACTAAAGAATACGAAATCAACGAAGCTGTTGCTCTTCTTCAAGAACTAGCGACTGCTAAATTCGTTGAGTCTGTAGACGTTGCTGTTAACCTAGGCATTGATGCTCGTAAATCTGACCAGAACGTACGTGGTGCAACTGTACTACCTCACGGTACTGGCCGCGAAATCCGCGTTGCAGTGTTCACTCAAGGTGCTAACGCTGAAGCAGCTAAAGAAGCTGGCGCAGACATCGTAGGTATGGAAGATCTTGCTGAGCAAGTTAAGAAAGGCGAAATGAACTTTGACGTAGTTGTTGCTTCTCCAGATGCAATGCGCGTTGTAGGTCAACTAGGTACTATCCTAGGTCCTCGCGGTCTTATGCCAAACCCTAAAGTTGGTACTGTAACTCCTAACGTTGCTGAAGCAGTTAAAAACGCTAAAGCTGGTCAGGTTCGTTACCGTAACGACAAAAACGGCATCATCCACACTACTATCGGTAAAGCAAACTTCTCTGCTGAGCAGATCAAAGAGAACCTAGAAGCACTTCTAGTTGCTCTGAAGAAAGCTAAGCCATCTTCAGCGAAAGGTACTTTCCTGAAGAAAGTAAGCATCTCTACTACTATGGGTGCTGGTGTTGCTGTTGATCAGGCTAGCCTGAACACTCAAGCATAATTTATTTGCTTAGGCGCAAAATTAGTGTATAATTTTGCGCCTAATATTTGTGGTTGGGGCTGAACTTTGGTTCTTTGAACTGTCTCCTAGTTCGAAATGAATTAAGACCCAGTCTCCGTCCAAGACCGTAGGTGTTTGTGTAAAAGCAAACTTAATTATCCTACGTAGATGGTGCCCGAACTGACAGAAAGCTCTATGTAATATAGTTAACTTTCTTCTGGGGAAGCACCTCAATAGCTCTCACTGTCGTGATGATAGTGAGTGGTGTAACGACAACCAGGAGTAAATCCAAGATGGCTTTAAACCTTCAAGACAAAAAAGCAATTGTTGCTGAAGTCAACGAAGCTGCCAGTGGTGCACTTTCTGCAGTTGTAGCTGATTCTCGTGGCGTTCAAGTTGGCGCGATGACTTCTCTACGTAAACAAGCTCGTGAAGCTGGCGTTTACATGAGAGTTGTTCGTAACACTCTTGCTCGTCGTGCGGTTGAAGGTACTGAGTACGAGTGTCTAACTGATACTTTCACTGGTCCTACTCTAATCGCATTCTCTAATGAGCACCCAGGTGCTGCAGCGCGTCTTTTCAAAGACTTCGCTAAAGAGAACAAAGATTTCGAGATCAAAGCTGCTGCATTTGAAGGCGCTTTAACTGACGCTGAAGTACTAGCAACACTACCAACTTACGACGAAGCAATTGCACGCCTAATGATGTGCATGAAAGAAGCTTCGGCTGGCAAGCTGGCGCGTACTATCGCAGCTATCCGCGATCAAAAACAAGAAGCAGCGGCATAAGCCTTGCTTTTTACTGGTTGCTTAATAAACTTATTGTTGACTTAAAAGAGAATTGTTATGTCTATTACTAACGAGCAAATCCTAGACGCAGTTGCAGAAATGTCTGTAATGCAAGTTGTTGAACTAATCGAAGCAATGGAAGAGAAATTCGGTGTTTCTGCTGCTGCTGCTGTTGTAGCTGGCGGCGCTGCTGCAGGCGAAGCTGCTGCTGAGCAAACTGAATTCGACGTAATCCTAGAAGCTGCTGGCGGTAACAAAGTTGCTGTAATCAAAGCAGTACGTGGCGCAACTGGCCTAGGTCTTAAAGAAGCTAAAGCTCTAGTAGACGGCGCTCCAGCACCTCTTAAAGAAGGTGTTGAGAAAGCAGAAGCTGAAGCTCTTAAAGCTCAGCTAGAAGAAGCTGGTGCAACTGTTGCTGTTAAGTAATTATTGCATAGTTTCTTAGCCTAACGGCTAATTGGCTGGTGGTTTTTTAACCACCGGCCTTTTTGCGCTGTAGGGTATAGGCGAATTTTCCCGCTGTTTAAGCGCCTGATATCCATGCAAAAAACATTTCATTCTTACGAAATGAAATGTCACTACAGTAAACAGCTATATTAGTCACTGTCCCTTACCCCCCTTAAGTAACTAGGAGCGGGCGGACAGTTTGGGTCACTTATCAGCGAGCTGAGGAACCCCATGGTTTACTCTTATACCGAGAAAAAGCGCATCCGTAAGGACTTTGGTACTCGTCCACAAGTTTTGGACATTCCATACCTGCTATCGATCCAGCTCGATTCGTTCGACAAATTTATCGAACAGGATCCTGAAGGTCAATACGGTCTTGAAGCCGCTTTCCGTTCTGTATTCCCGATTCAGAGCTACAACGGCAATTCTGAGCTGCAATACGTTAGCTACCGTCTTGGTGAGCCAGTTTTTGACGTTAAAGAATGTCAAATCCGCGGTGTAACTTACTCAAAGCCACTACGTGTAAAACTACGCCTAGTTATCTTTGATAAAGACGCGCCAGCAGGTACTGTAAAAGACATTAAAGAACAAGAAGTCTACATGGGTGAAATTCCACTCATGACAGACAATGGTACCTTCGTAATCAACGGTACCGAGAGGGTTATCGTATCCCAGCTGCACCGAAGCCCAGGCGTGTTCTTCGACAGCGATAAGGGTAAGACCCACTCTTCAGGTAAAGTTTTATACAACGCACGTGTTATTCCTTACCGTGGTTCATGGCTTGATTTCGAGTTTGATCCTAAGGATAACTTGTACGTTCGTATCGACCGCCGTCGTAAGCTACCAGCATCGATCATCCTTCGTGCACTAGGTAAGTCGACAGAAGAAATCCTAGATATCTTCTTCGAGAAAGTGAACTTCGAAGTGAAAGACCAAACTCTATTGATGGAGTTGGTTCCTGATCGTCTACGTGGTGAAACTGCGTCATTCGACATCGAAGCAAATGGTAAAGTTTACGTTGAGCAGGGTCGTCGCGTAACAGCTCGTCATATCCGCCAACTAGAAAAAGATGGCGTTGATCACATCGAAGTACCAGTTGAGTACATCGTTGGTAAAGTTGCATCTAAAGATTACATCAATGAAGCAACTGGCGAGATCATTGTTAACGCTAACCAGGAAATCAGCCTGGAAGCATTAGCGAACCTATCTCAGGCAGGCCACAAAGCGCTAGAAGTTCTATTTACGAACGATCTAGACCACGGTCCATTCATGTCAGAAACATTACGTATCGACAGCACGGTTGATCGTATTTCTGCATTGGTAGAAATCTACCGCATGATGCGTCCTGGTGAGCCGCCAACAAAAGAAGCTGCAGAAGCTCTATTCGAAAGCCTATTCTTCTCTGAAGAGCGTTACGATCTATCGACTGTTGGTCGTATGAAGTTCAACAGCTCTATCGGCCGTGAAGATGCTCAAGAGCAAGGCACACTTGATGAAACTGATATCATCGAAGTGATGAAGAAGCTGATCGCGATCCGTAACGGTAAGGGCGAAGTGGACGATATCGACCACCTAGGCAACCGTCGTATCCGTTCTGTAGGCGAAATGGCTGAGAACCAGTTCCGTGTAGGTCTAGTACGTGTTGAGCGTGCAGTTAAAGAGCGTCTAAGCCTAGGCGATCTTGACGCAATCATGCCTCAAGACTTGATCAACGCGAAGCCAATTTCTGCGGCAGTTAAAGAATTCTTTGGCTCTTCACAGCTTTCGCAGTTCATGGACCAAAACAACCCGCTATCAGAAGTAACGCACAAGCGTCGTATTTCTGCATTGGGTCCTGGCGGTCTAACTCGTGAACGTGCTGGCTTCGAAGTACGTGACGTACACGTAACTCACTACGGTCGTCTATGTCCTATCGAAACGCCTGAAGGTCCAAACATCGGTCTGATCAACTCTCTATCTGCGTTTGCGCGTTGTAACGAGTACGGTTTCCTAGAGACACCATACCGTCGCGTTGTAGATGGCGTAGTAACAGACGAAGTAGATTACCTATCTGCAATCGAAGAAGGCCAATTCGTTATCGCACAGGCGAACGCTAAGCTAAACGAAGATGGTACTTTTGCAGATGAGCTGATCACAGCTCGTCAGAAAGGTGAATCTGGTCTACACCCTCGTGAGCATGCTCAGTACATGGACGTTGCGACAAACCAGGTTGTATCTATCGCTGCATCGCTTATCCCGTTCCTAGAACACGATGATGCGAACCGTGCATTGATGGGTGCGAACATGCAACGTCAGGCAGTTCCAACACTGAAAGCTGACAAACCGCTTGTTGGTACTGGTATTGAACGTAACGTAGCCGTTGACTCAGGTGTAACTGCAGTTGCTAAACGTGGTGGTGTAATCCAGTCAGTAGATGCTTCTCGTATCGTTGTTAAAGTTAACGAAGAAGAGCTAGTACCAGGTGAAGCTGGTATCGACATCTACAACCTGACTAAATACACACGTTCTAACCAGAACACATGTATTAACCAGCGCCCATGTGTGATGCCAGGTGAGCCTGTATCACGCGGTGACGTTCTTGCTGATGGTCCTTCAACAGACCTTGGTGAACTAGCGCTTGGTCAAAACATGCGTATCGCGTTCATGCCTTGGAACGGTTACAACTTCGAAGACTCGATCTTAGTATCTGAGCGCGTAGTTCAAGAAGACCGTTTCACGACTATCCACATCCAAGAACTGACTTGTGTGGCGCGTGATACTAAGCTTGGTTCTGAAGAGATCACAGCGGATATTCCAAACGTAGGTGAGTCTGCTCTGTCTAAACTAGACGAGTCAGGTATCGTTTACATCGGTGCTGAAGTTAAGGGTGGCGACATCCTAGTTGGTAAAGTTACACCTAAAGGTGAAACTCAGCTAACGCCTGAAGAGAAGCTACTACGTGCAATCTTCGGTGAAAAAGCATCTGACGTTAAAGATACTTCACTACGTGTACCTAACTCTGTATCAGGTACGATCATCGACGTTCAAGTCTTTACTCGCGATGGCGTAGAGAAAGACAAGCGTGCGCTTGAAATCGAACAGATGCAGCTTAAAGAAGCGAAGAAAGACCTAACTGAAGAATTCCAGATTCTTGAGGGCGGCCTTCTAAACCGTGTTAAAGCTGTATTGATTGAAGGCGGTTACTCTGAAGCGAAACTAGACACAACTGATCGTAAGAAGTGGCTAGAACTAACGCTAGAAGATGACGCACTACAAACTCAGCTTGAGCAACTTGCTGAGCAGTGGGATGAGCTAAAAGCTGACTTCGATAAGAAGTTCGAAACTAAGCGTCGTAAGATCACTCAAGGTGATGATTTAGCACCTGGCGTCCTGAAGATCGTTAAGGTTTACCTAGCGGTTAAACGTCGCATTCAGCCTGGTGATAAGATGGCGGGTCGTCACGGTAACAAGGGTGTAATCTCTAAGATCAACCCTGTTGAAGACATGCCATACGATGAGAAAGGTCAGCCTGTAGACATCGTACTTAACCCACTGGGTGTACCTTCGCGTATGAACATCGGTCAGATCCTAGAAGTACACTTAGGTCTGGCAGCGAAAGGTATCGGTGACAAGATCAACCAGATGGTTAAAGAGCAGCAAGAACTAGCGAAATTCCGCGAGTTCCTACAAAAAGTTTACGATCTAGGCGACACTCGCCAGAAAGTAGACATTGCTTCTCTATCTGATGATGAAGTACGTACTCTGATCAAGAACTTGCGTGGCGGTCTACCAATCGCGACTCCTGTATTTGATGGCGCTCCAGAAGAGTCAATCAAAGCACTTCTTGAGCTAGCAGATCTACCAACATCAGGTCAGTTAACACTGTTTGATGGTCGCACAGGTGATGCGTTTGAGCGTCCTGTAACTGTTGGTTACATGTACATGCTGAAACTGAACCACCTTGTTGATGACAAGATGCACGCTCGTTCAACTGGTTCGTACAGCCTAGTAACTCAGCAGCCACTAGGTGGTAAAGCTCAGTTCGGTGGTCAGCGTTTCGGTGAGATGGAAGTATGGGCACTAGAAGCATACGGTGCTGCTTACACGCTACAAGAAATGCTAACGGTTAAGTCGGATGACGTTAACGGCCGTACTAAGATGTACAAGAACATCGTAGACGGTAACCACAGCATGGAACCTGGCATGCCAGAATCGTTCAACGTACTGTTGAAAGAGATCCGCTCGCTAGGTATCAACATCGAGCTAGAAGACGAAGAGTAATCCTTTTCTCTCTTGATGAAAGTCGAGAGAATCAAAGCGATTATTTGGAAGAAGGTGCTCACTTTAGCGAGTGAGCTCCTTTTAACTCCTTACAGGAGCTGATTGTGAAAGACTTATTAAACTTTCTAAAAGCACAGCATAAGACCGAAGAATTTGATGCAATCAAAATCGGTCTATCTTCACCAGACATGATCCGTTCATGGTCTTTCGGTGAAGTTAAAAAACCTGAAACGATCAACTATCGTACGTTCAAACCTGAACGCGATGGTCTGTTCTGTGCGCGTATCTTTGGTCCAGTTAAAGACTACGAATGTCTTTGTGGTAAGTACAAGCGCCTGAAGCACCGTGGTGTTATCTGTGAGAAGTGTGGTGTAGAAGTTACACAAACTAAAGTTCGTCGTGACCGTATGGGCCACATTGAACTGGCTTCACCAGTAGCTCACATCTGGTTCCTAAAATCGCTACCGTCTCGTATCGGTCTACTAATGGATATCCCTCTACGTGATATCGAACGCGTTCTGTACTTCGAAATGTACGTAGTAACAGAGCCTGGTATGACTGATCTAGAAAAAGGTCAGATGCTTACTGAAGAAGAGTATCTAGATCGTCTAGAAGAGTGGGGCGACGAGTTCACTGCTAAGATGGGTGCGGAAGCTATCAAGGACCTACTAGGTTCTATGGATATGCACGCTGAAGCAGAACAAATGCGTGAAGAGTTAGAGACAACAAACTCTGAAACTAAGCGTAAGAAAGTAACTAAGCGTCTTAAGCTGGTAGAAGCGTTCATCGCATCGGGTAACAACCCTGAGTGGATGATCCTAACTGTACTTCCAGTACTTCCGCCAGATCTACGTCCTCTAGTACCTCTAGATGGCGGTCGCTTTGCGACTTCTGATCTTAACGATCTATACCGTCGTGTGATCAACCGTAACAACCGTTTGAAGCGTCTTCTAGAGCTAGCTGCTCCGGACATCATCGTACGTAACGAAAAACGTATGCTGCAAGAGTCTGTTGATGCGCTACTAGATAACGGTCGTCGTGGTCGTGCGATCACAGGTTCTAACAAGCGTCCTCTGAAATCTCTTGCTGATATGATCAAGGGTAAACAAGGTCGTTTCCGTCAGAACCTTCTAGGTAAACGTGTAGACTACTCTGGCCGTTCTGTAATCACAGTAGGTCCATACCTTCGTCTACACCAGTGTGGTCTTCCTAAGAAGATGGCACTTGAGCTATTCAAACCATTCATCTACAGCAAGCTAGAGACTCGTGGTCTTGCGACTACAATCAAAGCTGCTAAGAAAATGGTAGAGCGTGAAGAAGCGGTCGTTTGGGATATCCTAGACGAAGTAATCCGTGAACACCCAGTACTATTGAACCGTGCACCGACACTTCACCGTCTAGGTATTCAGGCGTTCGAACCAGTACTGATCGAAGGTAAAGCGATTCAGCTACACCCACTTGTTTGTGCGGCGTACAACGCGGACTTCGATGGTGACCAAATGGCGGTTCACGTACCTCTAACTCTAGAGGCACAACTTGAAGCTCGTACTCTGATGATGTCGACAAACAACATTCTGTCGCCAGCGTCAGGTGATCCGATCATCGTACCTTCTCAGGACGTTGTATTGGGTCTGTACTACATGACTCGTGAAAAGATCAACGTGAAAGGTGAAGGCATGTACCTTTCTGGCCCAGAAGAGGCTGAGAAAGCATACCGCACTAAACAAGCTGAGCTTCACGCACGCGTTAAAGTACGTATTACAGAAACTGTTGTAGACGAAGACGGCAACAGCACTACAGAAACCAAGATGGTAGACACCACTGTTGGTCGTGCAATGCTATGGCAAATCGTGCCAGCTGGTCTACCGTACAGCATCGTTAACCAAAAGCTAGGTAAGAAGCAAATCTCTAACCTACTTAACGAGGCGTACCGTAAACTAGGTCTGAAAGACACAGTAATCTTCGCTGACCAAATCATGTACACAGGTTTCGCATACGCGGCACTTTCTGGTGTATCTGTTGGTATCGACGATATGGTTGTACCAGCAGCTAAGTACACTGAAATCGCAGAAGCGGAAGAAGAAGTACGTGAAATCCAGGAACAGTACCAATCAGGTCTTGTTACTGCGGGCGAACGCTACAACAAAGTTATCGATATCTGGGCATCGACCAACGACCGTGTTGCGAAAGCAATGATGGAAAACCTTTCATCTGAAACGGTAGTTAACCGTGACGGTGAAGAGGAACAGCAAGAGTCATTCAACAGCATCTATATGATGGCGGACTCGGGCGCTCGTGGTTCTGCAGCACAGATTCGTCAGCTTGCGGGTATGCGTGGTCTGATGGCGCGTCCAGATGGTTCAATCATCGAAACGCCGATCACAGCGAACTTTAAAGAAGGTCTAAACGTACTTCAGTACTTTATCTCAACGCACGGTGCTCGTAAGGGTCTTGCGGATACGGCACTGAAAACAGCGAACTCGGGTTACCTAACTCGTCGTCTAGTAGACGTTGCTCAAGACGTTGTTGTAACTGAACATGACTGTGGCACTCACGAAGGTGTCGACATGATGCCTCACATCGAGGGTGGTGATGTTAAAGTTGCACTTTCTGAGCTTGCTCTTGGTCGTGTTGTTGCTGAAGACGTACTAAAACCTGGCACTGAAGACGTTCTTATTCCACGTAACACCCTGATCGATGAGAAGTGGTGTCAAATCATGGAAGAGAACTCAGTAGACAGCATGAAAGTGCGCTCTGTAGTAACGTGTGATTCTGACTTCGGTTGTTGTGCACAATGTTACGGTCGTGACCTAGCACGTGGTCACCTAGTGAACCAAGGTGAAGCAGTGGGTGTTATTGCTGCTCAGTCTATCGGTGAGCCAGGTACACAGCTAACGATGCGTACGTTCCACATCGGTGGTGCGGCATCGACAGCAGCGGCAGAGAACAGTGTTCAAGTTAAGAACAACGGTTCTATCAAGCTACACAACGCTAAATCTGTATTGGCTGATGACGGTAAGATCGTTATCACTTCTCGTGCGACAGAGTTAACTATCGTTGATGAGTTTGGTCGTACTAAAGAGAAGCACAAACTGCCTTACGGTACGCTACTAAGCAAAGGCGATGGTGATACAGTTCAAGCTGGCGAAACAGTTGCAAACTGGGAAGCGCACACACTACCTATCATTACTGAGGTAGCAGGTCGCATCCAGTTCGTAGATATGATCGACGGCGTAACAGTATCTCGTCAAACTGATGACCTAACTGGTCTATCTTCAAGCGAAGTAACTGACCCAGCAGCTCGCCCTTCAGCAGGTAAAGATATGCGTCCAGCTATCAAACTTGTTGACGAGCAAGGTAACGATGTAATGATCCCTGGTACTGATATGCCAGCTCACTACTTCCTACCTGGTAAAGCGATTGTGAACATCGAAGATGGCGCAGCAGTAGGTGTTGGTGCAACACTAGCTCGTATTCCTCAGAAGTCTGGCGGTAACAAAGATATCACCGGTGGTCTTCCACGAGTTGCTGACCTATTTGAAGCACGTAAGCCGAAAGAGCCTGCAATCCTTGCTGAGCACACAGGTACTGTGAGCTTTGGTAAAGAGACGAAAGGTAAACGTCGCCTAGTGATCACACGTGAAAGCGGTGAAGCTTACGAAGAGATGATTCCTAAGCATCGTCAGTTGAACGTATTCGAAGGTGAAAAAGTTGAACGTGGTGATGTGATCGCAGATGGTCCAGAGTCTCCACATGACATCCTACGTCTACGTGGCGTACACGCGGTAACGCAGTACATTGCTAACGAAGTACAGGAAGTTTACCGTCTACAAGGCGTTAAGATTAACGATAAGCACATTGAAACTATCGTTCGTCAGATGCTACGTAAGTGTACTATTACTCACTCTGGTGACTCTGAGTTCCTACCTGGTGAACAGATTGAGTACTCACAAGTTAAGATCGCTAACCGTAACCTAGAAGCTGAAGGCAAAGAGCCTGCACGTTTCGAACGTGAACTACTAGGTATTACTAAAGCATCTCTAGCGACTGAGTCGTTCATCTCTGCGGCATCGTTCCAGGAGACAACTCGCGTACTAACAGAAGCTGCGGTTTCTGGTAAGCGTGATGACCTACGTGGTCTGAAAGAGAACGTAATTGTTGGTCGTCTGATCCCAGCTGGTACTGGTTTCGCATACCACCAAGAGCGTCAAGCTAAACGTTCTGAAGCGCAAGATGGTCCTTCTGCTGAGCAAGCAACGGATAACCTAGCGGCACTTCTAAACGCTGGTTTCTCTTCTGAAGAGTAAGTCATATAACGAGTAATCGTTAAAAGCTTAAGAAAAAGGCACCTTCGGGTGCCTTTTTAGTTTTTTATACTACTTTGTTCTTCCGGTGGGATTTTCGATAAAGCTAGAAACAAAAAAGACCGACGATGATCGTCAGTCTTTTCTCTCACTCTATTTCTGAATGTTTGCAAATACTAAGCTCCAGGTGGCATAGACAGGCTTTCTGCGATTTGCTGTATCAAATAGTCCTCGACTTCAAAGCGAGTCTCAAGAATTTCCCCAATGAGACACATATCAGAATCGAAATCATTTAATTCATCATCTTCAGTCACTTCTGAGTACTTATCGTTAAAGTTCAATAATGGTTCAGTCGTTAGAACAATTTGACCATAGGTTTGATTGATCTCATTAGTCACGACAAAGCCGGTTGCTTTCCAACGGTCCATAACCATGTCATAAATTTTAAAGTGGCCTTCGGAGATGTAATCAACGAGGTGCTGACAGAAATCCTGCAGTTCGGAAGGAGATGGGAGTTCAATAACATTGGTTTTCGAACAAGGTTGCAGCGCTGCAAGCTTACAATATTCAACAATCAGGGATTGTCGTGTCTCTAACCAGTGATCAATGACATCACTTGAGCCACCCCACTGGTCTTGTGTTTGTTTGAATTTTCTTAGCATGACCATGCCCTCATGATCTGATCGCCCATCGGCGAACGTATCCTTTGCAAAGCAAAGTTAGTAAAGTTATTACAAACTCTTGTCCTTACTAGAATTTAGAGTGCACATTTACTTAACGATAAACTCTAGTATGAAATTAGATTGCCAGTAAAATGAACGAACTTCAAGCAAAGGGATGGTGTAATGTTAAGAAAAGGTGATGTTAACCGCGCGATAAATGCATACTGGTGTGTTGTTGCAGGAAGTGAAATTTGGCTGGTGGATGGTGCTGTGCCCTTCGGGTCTGCAGAGCAGTTATCACTGCCAGTAACGAGTGCAAGACCCATTGGTGAGTATTCTGGTTCGCCCGTCTTGTGGCTTAACTTGGCCGATTTAGAGCATGATCTACCCTTAGTATCCCTGCGTGACTGCCTGCATTTTCCTGAGCCATTATTTATGTTGTTAAGTAAAGCTGTGCAATATGGGCACATGACGCAAAGTTTGCGCTTTTGTCCACAGTGCGGAGGAAGGAACTTTCTTAATAATAACCAGTTAGCCATGCAGTGTGGTGAATGTCGCACCCTTCATTATCCTAGAATATTTCCTTGTATTATCGTTGCTGTACGTAAAGAAAATCAGATTTTATTAGCCCAACATCCAAGGCATCGAAATGGTATGTATACGGTTATTGCGGGTTTTCTTGAAGTCGGTGAGACCTTAGAAGAGTGCGTGGCTCGAGAAATTCATGAAGAAACGGGAATTCTCGTTAAAAATATTCGTTACTTTGGCAGCCAGCCTTGGGCTTTCCCATCCAGTATGATGATGGGGTTTTTAGCTGACTATGAATCGGGAGAGTTAAGTCCAGACTACACTGAGCTGTCTGATGCACAATGGTTTGGTATCGACGAGATGCCGCCTGTTGCGCCTAAAGGAACGATTGCAAGAGCACTTATCGAGCAGACGCTGAAAGATATAGACACTAATTATCTGATAAATAGATAAAAAAAACCCTCCGAGAGGGAGGGGGTAAGTAAGATGTCGTTATGAGATGCTGAGTACTAAGTACTCAGTTTATAATTGTAGTTTTCGCTAGCGAACAAATTTTTAACACTGATACCGATTGGGTGCAAATTAAGCATTGATTTAAAAGTTAATAACTTGATCCAGGTTGCAAAGCACACAGCTATTGGACTTAAATCAGTGATAGAATACCCCCTTTCACAGAAAGCCTAACAGTTGGAATTACGGAATGACTGAATTAAAAAATGATCGTTATCTGCGTGCGCTTTTAAAAGAGCCGGTAGATTACACGCCAGTATGGATGATGCGCCAGGCAGGTCGTTACCTACCAGAATACAAAGCGACTCGTGCAGAAGCGGGTGATTTCATGTCTTTGTGTCGAAATGCAGAATTAGCATCCGAAGTGACACTTCAACCATTACGCCGTTTTCCTCTTGATGCCGCGATCTTATTCTCGGACATCTTAACGATTCCAGATGCAATGGGGCTTGGTTTGCGTTTTGCTGCGGGTGAAGGACCTGTTTTTGATAACCCAATTACATGCAAAGCCGACGTGGAAAAAATTGGTTTGCCAGATCCTGAAGGTGAACTGCAATACGTAATGAACGCAGTACGCCAGATCCGTAAAGACCTGAAGGGTGAAGTGCCGCTGATTGGTTTTTCTGGTAGTCCTTGGACTCTTGCGACGTATATGATCGAAGGTGGTAGCTCTAAAGCGTTTACCAAGATCAAGAAGATGATGTACGCGGAACCACAAACTCTGCACCTACTTCTAGATAAGCTGGCAGACAGCGTTATCGAGTACTTAAACGCGCAAATTAAAGCGGGTGCGCAATCGGTAATGGTATTTGACACATGGGGTGGCGTACTAACGCCTCGTGATTACAATCTGTTCTCACTGCAATACATGCACAAGATTGTAGATGGTCTGATTCGTGAAAACGACGGTCGTCGCGTGCCAGTCACACTGTTTACTAAGAATGGCGGCATGTGGCTTGAGCAAATCGCAGCAACGGGCTGTGATGCGGTTGGTCTAGACTGGACAATCAACATTGCAGACGCGAAAGCACGTATCGGTGATAAAGTGGCTCTGCAAGGTAACATGGACCCATCAATGCTTTACGCTTCACCAGAGCGTATCCGTGAAGAAGTCGCGGGTATTCTAGAAGGTTTTGGTGATGCAGGTACTGGTCATGTGTTCAACCTAGGTCACGGTATCCATTTGGATGTGCCGCCAGAAAACGCGGGCGTATTTGTGGAAGCGGTACACGAGCTATCTAAGCCATACCACAAGTAAGTTAGATCTTTTGAAATCAAATGCCGGCATTCAGTGCCGGTATTTTTTTGCCTAAAATTCATTTTTCCTATCTGAGACTCAAGGCTGTACAGCTCTAGTAGTATTTGGCCTACCATGATCTAATTACTACTCTAGCTGTACACTAGATATTAAAGTTTAATATAAACAAATACTTATGATTTCTGCTTTTATGTTCTAATTTTCTTGTACAGATAAACAAGCAATTAGATCATGGGTAACCTAAAGCATCGAGTGAACGCGTTTTTTAAGGTATGGCACGACGTCAGATTCAAACCAAGGGTTCTTCTTTAACCACAATGTATTGCGTGGAGATGGGTGAGGGAGAGGGATAAAGTCTGGTTCCCAATCTTGCCATTGCTGAACGGTTTGTGTGAGCGTCTTTGGTTTGTTGGTGAGATAGTACTGCTGCGAGTACTGACCAATTAGTAGAGTGAGCTCTATATTGGGCAGCTGCTCAAGAATCTTTTTATGCCAAGTGGGCGCACATTCTTTACGAGGCGGTAAATCCCCAGAGTTCCCTTTGCCTGGATAACAGAATCCCATTGGGACAATGGCAATTTTATTTGGGTCGTAGAAAACGTCTTTGTCGATATCGAGCCATTGGCGTAATCGATCACCACTTGGGTCATTCCAAGGTATCGAGGTTTTGTGTACACGTGTGCCAGGGGCCTGACCGATGATTAGGATGCGTGCCCCTTTTGCGGCTTGTACGACAGGGTTTGCGCCCAAAGGTAAATTATCCGCGCATATCTGGCAGGCCCTCACTTGCTGCAATAGCTCGTCTAACGACATTCTCAGTAACCCTTTTCGAAATCCACTTGATAATTTAATGAAAACCCATCGCGCCAGCGTAGATAGTTGTCAGCAAAAATCTCGATGACTTGCTCGGGAAAACTCAGCGCAGCAATGTGTGGAGTGATGGTGACTTGCGGTAGTTTCCAAAACGGATGCTCTACCGATAACGGTTCTTGCTCAAACACATCTAAGAAGGCGTGTTCTACCCAACGGTTTTTCAGAGCGAAGAGCAACCCTGCCTCATCCAATACGTCGCCACGACCTACGTTAAACAATAACGCCTGATTTAGTTGGCTGAGCGTTTGACGATTAAGTAACTGTCGCGTCTCAGGTGTACTTGGTAGAGTATTCACAACGATGTCGGCTTGCTCAAATGCCTTACTTAGTTCATTGATATGAAAGGTCTGATGAAACTCGCCGCCTGAAGTCGGGATACCTGTGCGGTTAATACCGATAGTTTTTATCCCCATTGCTTTAGCGGCGTTGCCCAGATAGCCCCCAATGCTACCGGTACCAAGAATTACCATGGTTTTACTTTGTAATGACGTGTATAGGTGAGGCTGCCATTGTTTGTTTTGTTGTTGCTGGTGGTATCGGGCAAAGTGGCGGTAATGGGCAATACTGTAACCCAAAACATATTCAGCAATCAGTGGACCAAAGATGCCTCGAACGTTAGTTAGAGTATAGTCCTGACGAAGGCTAGGGGATGTTAAGGCGTTGACACCAGCAAACGTGGATTGCACCCATTCAAGCTGTGAAAATTCGTCTAAGCTTTGTGATAGTAAGGGTGGATCCGCTAGTACGATCTGAGCGGCTTCTGGTTGGTCGGTGAGGCAAAGATCGGGCAGATTTTTCTCTGCCAGTAACGTTTTGTAGGTGTCGCGATGCTCTGAGAGCAGGAAAATCTGATTTGAATGCGGCATTAACTTTTTTCCCTGTGATGAATCAAGTACACTTTCGCTGTTTTTTTCTTCAATGATTGAGTGACTATGCTTAAGAATCCTCTTCAGGTTCGTTTAGAAAAACTAGAACCTTGGCAACAAATTACCTTTATGGCGTGTCTGTGTGAACGCATGTATCCAAACTATGCGATGTTTTGTGAGAATACAGAATTTGCTGACCCGCGTGCTTACCGAGCGATTCTTGATAGTGTATGGGAAATTTTGACAGTTAAGAACGCGAAAATTAACTTCGAACGTCAATTGGAGAAGTTAGAAGAGTTGTTCCCAAGTGCGGATGAGTTCGATTTTTACGGCGTTTACCCAGCGATGGACGCGTGTCAGGGTTTGTCTACGTTACTGCATGGTCTATTGGACCGCGATTACCTTTTCGATTCAATGCTTAAAGTGAGTCAACAGTCGGTACAAACCGTTGCTGATCTAGAGCAAGCACAAGGCGCAGAGCCAATCACTAACGACAACCAGAAAGAAAACGAAGCCGTATGTGAAGAGTGGGACGTCCAGTGGGCTATCTTCCGTCCGCTGCGTGAAGCGGTAGAACGTGACATCAGCTTGATTAAAGATTTGCGTGAAGAGCTACGTGAAGAAGGTGTGAGCAACATCGGTATTGCACTTTAATTGTTGAATAAATAGAAAAAGGCATCCTAACTGGATGCCTTTTTTGTTTGTGCGTTTAAGCTGTTATACCTAATGCTGATTACGATTCTTTCGAGTCGGGTTTCGGTGGCTCTTGAGCTTCTGGCTCTTTATCCTGCTTCTCCAGCTCGTTATCTTCTTCATCGTCATCGCGGCTTTCGATTACGCCGTGCATTTCTTTCCAGCTTTCCCAGCGTTGGTAAGCCAGCTCCTGCATGTCAGTGCTTTTATCTGCTTCGTCGATGATCTCCTCGCCTACGAGGTGTTCAAAAATATCTTCCAACGTTACCAAACCTAGCACGGTACCGTATTCATCAACAACAAGTGCCAGCTGTAAGCGATGAGTCATCATCTGGTCGAATACTTTAGGTAAAGTGGTATTGTTTAGCACCACTTGAATTGGGCGCATGATTGCTCCCAACTGTTTCTGTCCACAACCTGATTGTTGTAGTTTGAACAACTCAAGGCGATGCACAAAACCAATGATGTTATCTTTCTGTTCGCTGTAAACCAATGGGCGTGAGAAAGGCGTATCTTTGTGTTTTTCTAGGAACTCATTGATGGTCATTGTGGCATCGACACGGAATACTACTGGTCGTGGCGTCATAACCTGCGTTACGGGTACATCTTGGATGCCAAGCAAGTTGCTTAAGATTTTTGATTCACCCTCGGCAAACTCACCGCTTTCACGTGCCAGAATCGCCATTGCAGACAGCTCATCACGCATCTTTGGAGCTTCGTGGTTACGAGCAAGACGCTTGGTGATTTGCTCTGAGAACCAAACAAAGGGTGTAAGCGCCCATACCATCCAACGCAATGCGACCGCGGCAGTGGGTGCCAACTGACGCCAGTAGGTCGCGCCAATCGTCTTCGGTACGATTTCTGAAAGCACTAAGATCGCCAATGTCAGCACTGCCGAAAAGATACCTAATGCTTCGCTACCAAATACAACCGCAGCTTGTGCACCAGCAGTGGCCGCGCCGATAGTGTGAGCGATGGTGTTTAAAGTCAGAATAGATGCCAGTGGTCGGTCGATATCTGATTTCAGCTTAGCCAATTGCCCAGCTGCGGGATGCCCCTGTTGATTGAGCTGCGCAATGTAGCTCGGACTGATACTCAGCAGTACCGCCTCCAGCACCGAACAGATAAACGAAATGCCGATTGCAATAGAGATATAAATGGATAACAGCAGCATAGTTGCCCTTGAATGTAGTTTGATAGTGGTTATTTGCAGCTATTATAACCGCAAAAGTGACTTATAAATTGGTCCAAATACCTTGGAAAGCAAGGGTTTTCAGGGGGTATGTGGTAACAAATTGTGAGTTATTACTCATATTATGGCTAAAAGTACGTCAGAAAATCGAAAGATCGCTTACAAACCTTTGCCAGATGGGGCATTTATGTTTTAGAGTGAGACGAATTCGATAACCTATGAGAAGGGAAACCTAATGAACAAGACCCAATTAATCGACTTTATCGCAGAGAAAGCAGACCTATCAAAAGCACAAGCAAAAGCTGCTCTTGAAGCGACTCTTGATGGTGTAACTGGCGCACTTAAAGAGGGTGACCAAGTTCAACTAATTGGTTTTGGTACATTCAAAGTAAACCACCGCGCTGCACGTACTGGTCGTAACCCTAAGACTGGTGACGAGATTCAAATCGCAGCAGCTAACGTACCAGCATTCGTAGCAGGTAAAGCGCTGAAAGAATCAGTAAACTAAGTTAGAATGCACCGAGGTATCCTGCCTCGGTGCAATTTCATGAAAAAACATCTACTCACTTCACTTCTCCTATCTAGCCTTACCCTTTTTGGCTGTTCATCGGTTGAAACTCCTAATTTAGAACAATTCACGCATTTTTCTGGTGGTAAAGTTGCGGGAGATGCTAGCAGCTTGTACTGGATGACAGAGAAACTCACTCGTGTGAGTACGGCGGCTGATTATGTGACTATGGGGGACAATGGTTGGTTCCAGAGTGATTATCGCTGGGACGAAGGTGAGTTGCGAGAGTTGATTCGAAAAGGCGAGCAAGTTGATACCAAACAAGAGTTGGTGCCTTTTCAAATCCACATCCGTTTCAATAAAGATGGCGAAGCGGTTTACCAACAATATCGTGTTAACCGTAAAGTCTTACCACTCCAGCATGACCAATTAGAGCGCTACAAAGCAGAAGCGAATGACGTAGTGGCATCGGTTAAGGCGCAGTCTCGTAACAATCAGAGCCTTATTCAAGGTTATTGGAATGGTCAATCGTTTGAAACCTGCAAAGGTAAGGTGTTCTCGACACTCGAGTTTAATCAGACGCTGCCAAAATTTATTATCGAGCGTCTCTCATCGGTAGACAGTTATGTGGCTTTTGTCGGCAAGCAGTCACGAAACAAAGCAATGGTCGATGAACTGTTGATGCTCAATGACGATGACTTTGATTGTGTTTCTCGGCCAAAGTTGATCTCTGAATAAACATTGCTTCGAATTCTGTCGAACAAGAACAATAAAAAAAGGCGCTGAGTGCGCCTTTTGTTTTTTAGCCAACTTATGTTGTTTTTATTTTTCTTGCTCACGTGCAATTGCACGGTAGCCGATGTCGTTGCGATGGAACATGCCATCCCAACTGATCTGTTTTGCAAGCTCGTAAGCACGCTGCTGCGCTTCTGATACACTGTTGCCAAGTGCGGTTGCACAAAGAACACGACCACCGTTTGTCACGATGTCGCCATCTTTGTTATCTGTACCAGCATGGAAGACTTTTTCGCCTTCAATTTCAACTTGTGGCAGACCCGAAATAACGTCGCCTTTGTTGTACGCTGCTGGATAACCACCGGCTGCTAGCACGATACCAATCGATGCTCGTGGATCCCATTTTGATTCCACTTGATCCAGTTTTTGGTCAATCGCAGTTAAACATAGATCAACGAGATCGGATTGCATACGCATCATGATCGGTTGCGTTTCTGGATCACCAAAACGACAGTTATACTCAATCACTTTAGGTGTACCGTCTTTGTCGATCATTAGGCCTGCGTATAGGAAACCTGTGTAAGGATGACCTTCAGAAGCCATGCCGCGTACGGTTGGGTAAATCACTTCTTCCATGATGCGGTTGTGGATTTCCTGTGTCACGACTGGAGCAGGCGAGTATGCCCCCATGCCACCCGTGTTAGGGCCTGTATCTTTGTCGCCTACGCGCTTGTGATCTTGGCTGGTGGCCATTGGCAGAACGTTCTCACCATCAACCATCACGATGAAGCTTGCTTCTTCACCGTCCAGGAATTCTTCAATCACTACACGGCTGCCAGCGTCACCAAAAGCGTTACCTGCGAGCATGTCTTTGATTGCATCTTCTGCTTCTTCTAGCGTCATTGCCACAATCACACCTTTACCAGCAGCAAGGCCATCTGCTTTCACCACAATCGGTGCACCTTGTTCACGTACGTAAGCAAGTGCTGGTTCGATTTCAGTAAAGTTCGCGTAAGCACCCGTTGGGATTTGGTGACGAGCAAGGAAGTCTTTAGTAAATGCTTTAGAGCCTTCAAGCTGTGCTGCTGCTTGGGTCGGGCCGAAGATTGGCAAACCTGCTTCGCGGAAAGCATCAACCACACCAATAACCAATGGTGCTTCTGGGCCAACGATAGTCAGTTCAATCGCCTTCTCTTTGGCGAAAGCAACAAGGCCAGCGATGTCTTCTACATCGATGTTTACGTTTTCTAGTTTTGGTTCTAGAGCCGTACCAGCGTTGCCTGGTGCAACGAAGATAGTCTCAACATTTGGGTTTTGTGCCGCTTTCCAACCTAGCGCATGTTCACGACCGCCTGAACCAATGATTAAAACTCGCATATGAAAATCCTTAATCTTATAAATACCGTTTGCTCACACTCAGATATTTCGCAAAGACCTGAGTATGGCCTCTCTAATTCAATGGGACGAGGACAAGGCGACAAGTGAACTTATTCCTATGAGCATAGTATGCTATGTGATTAGGATAAGTGAACGCCGTCAACGCAGTTATCGTCCCAGTGAAGACGAGAGGATTAGTGGCGGAAGTGACGCATACCGGTAAAGATCATCGCCATGCCGTGTTCGTCTGCCGCTGCGATAACTTCGTCATCACGCATAGAACCACCTGGTTGGATCACACACTTGATGCCCGCTTCTGCAGCCGCGTCGATACCGTCACGGAATGGGAAGAATGCATCTGATGCCATTACACAACCTTCAACCTGTAGACCTTCGTCTGCAGCTTTGATGCCTGCGATTTTCGCAGAGTAAACGCGGCTCATTTGGCCAGCACCTACACCGATAGTCATGTCGCCTTTCGAGTAAACGATTGCGTTAGATTTCACGTATTTCGCTACTTTCCAGCAGAATAGGGCATCTTTCAGCTCTTCTTCTGTTGGCTGGCGCTTAGAAACCACTTTTAGATCGTCTAGGCTTACCATGCCTTGGTCACGGTCTTGAACCAGTAGACCGCCATTCACCCGTTTCACGTCAAAGCCAGTTGTCTTCGTTGTCCATTCGCCACATTCAAGTAGACGCACGTTCTTCTTCGCTGCAACCACTTCAATCGCTTCAGCAGAAACGGAAGGAGCGATGATGACCTCAACGAATTGACGTTCAACAATAGCGGTTGCTGTTTCAGCATCTAGCTCTTGGTTGAATGCAATGATGCCGCCGAACGCTGATGTTGGGTCAGTTTGGTAAGCGCGGTTGTATGCTTCTAGAATGTCTTTACCCAGCGCTACACCACATGGGTTCGCGTGTTTTACGATCACACATGCTGGCTCGTTGAACTCTTTCACACACTCAAGTGCGGCGTCCGTGTCTGCGATGTTGTTGTAAGAAAGGGCTTTACCTTGGATTTGGCGAGCAGTAGAAACGGATGCTTCTTGTGGGTTTGCTTCAACGTAGAATGCGGCTGCTTGGTGGCTGTTCTCACCGTAGCGCATGTCTTGTTTCTTCTCGAACTGTTGGTTGAAAGTACGTGGGAATTTAGACTCTTCATCACCTTCTTTGTTCTCACCGTAAGATGGAACCATAGTGCCGAAGTAGTTTGCGATCATGCCATCGTAAGCGGCAGTGTGTTCAAAAGCAGCGATGGCAAGGTCGAAGCGAGTTTCGAGAGTGAGAGATTTGTCGTTTGCGTCCATCTCTGCAATTACGCGGCCGTAATCACCTGCGTTAACAACGATAGTCACGTCTTTGTGGTTTTTCGCTGCAGAACGAACCATGGTTGGGCCGCCGATATCGATGTTTTCAACCGCGTCGGCTAGTGTACAGCCTTCTTTGGCAACGGTTTCTGCGAATGGGTATAGGTTTACGACAACCATATCGATAGGGTTGATGCCGTGCTTTTCCATCACGTCATCATCTTGGCCACGACGACCAAGCACACCACCGTGAACTTTTGGGTGAAGCGTTTTAACGCGGCCGTCCATCATTTCTGGGAAACCAGTGTAGTCAGAGACTTCGGTTACGGCGATGCCTTGTTCGGCAAGTAGGCGAGCTGTACCACCAGTAGATAGGATATCGACACCGCGCTCAGCAAGAGCTTGCGCAAACTCAACAATACCTGTTTTGTCTGATACGCTGATAAGCGCACGGCGAATAGGACGAGCGTTATTCATGCTTCCATTTTCCTCAAATTCACGGAGTTAAAGATGTTTGCCAAAAATGAACTTGTTTTTACCTCTTGGGGTAAAATATTGGCCAGTTTTGGTAAAGACCTTTGCAGGGTGTTTTCTGGTTAGAAAACAGTCTCCACATTTGATGGCGCGTATTCTAACCAATTTATTACAAAAAAGCTCGCGCAATCGTTTGGCATCTCAAAAATAATTGCAAAAAAGTCGTTCTTTAGCTTTAAAAGTAACGAGATAGTTAATAGGGAAAGTTATGTTTCAGATAGGTGAACTGGCAAAACGTTGTGGTGTGACTGCCGATACATTGCGTTTCTACGAGAAAAACGCGCTAATAAAACCCGCAGGACGAAGCGAATCAGGCTACCGCTTGTATGATGAAGAGAATCAAAAGCAGGTGCACTTTATCCTCAAAGGTAAAGATCTTGGCTTGAGTCTGGATGAAATTAAAGACCTGTTAGAAATTAAGTTAGAAGCGACAGAACACAGCTGTGCAGAGGTAAAAGCCATTACTTCTGCTAAGTTAGAGCTGATTGATGGGAAAATTAACGAGCTGACGAAAATTCGCCGAGCTTTGAAGAAGATTAATGATGCTTGTTGTGGTCATACAGACGATGACGCCACACATTGCTCTATCCTCGCAGCACTTGAGTAGTCTCATTCTTGCATCACTTAACTTAAGTTTGCATTTTTGGCGACTTGCTTTTCTAGGTACACGCTGCTTTCCCACCTATAATCTTGCCTTTAGTTACTTGTAGGAATCGACCATTGTCTGATTCCTAGCGTAACGCTGTCTGTAGATACGAGAGTTTTCATACATGGTTGGAGTCTATTTTCAAATCAATGACTGGGTTTTGAGCGTGGATGAAAATAAGCTGTATCGACAAGATAGGGAAGTTACTGTTGAGCCACGCTTAATTAATCTTTTGCACTTCTTAGCGGAGCATGCGAATGAGGTGTTCAACCGCGAGGAATTGATTCAGTACGTTTGGGCTGGAGCGATTGTGACCGATCAAGTGGTGACTCAATCCATCTTTGAGTTGCGTAAGCTACTACGTGACGGTCGAGAGGAAAATACCAACTACGTTATCACGGTGCCCAAGCGTGGCTATAAGCTGGTAGCGAACGTGGTTACTATGACGCATGAAGAGTTTGTCACAAGTCGGCAAAATGAAGAGATCCCACCTTCGGTTGAAGAATCGGAAGAGGATTGTCTACCTATAGCACCAGCCGTTACCTTTCCTGCCGGTCCTCTAACTCGCGCGGTCTGCGAGATGTCAAAAGAGAAAAAAGCCCCTCAGAGCAAAAACAAAATCAGTCCTTGGCGATTGGGAATTATGAACTTCATCTGGATCAGTATGTTGGTCGTAGTGATGGGCGTGTTTACCTACAAGCAATCGGAAGTGCGTATTACCCAAGCCATCGATACCCATCTGATTGAGTTCAAATTTCAAGATAATTTTACGAATGAAGGATTAAGCTACGATTTGGCAGACGGATTCGCCCAAAAGTTGATGTCCGACATTGCTCAAGTCAGTGATTACCGAGTCATGCTAAAGAAGGCGTCGTTTACTTCTGGCATTGTGCCTGGTAAATCGGTTGTGGTGAGAGTTCGTGAGAATGACGGTGGCAGCTTTTTAGAGGTGGAATATCGCAATAACTCATCTGAAAAAGTGTTGTTTAGTCGTCAATACGCGTTAACCAGTAGTCATTTAAAGACAGTGCTTCAACAAGCATCGTTGGATTTGATGCAAGTGCTGAAAGTATCGGATGCCAAATTGAAATCTACGATGCTGGTGGCGGGAATGCCAATGAATCCCGACGCGTTGGAGTTGTTTGTTCAGGCTAACCATTACCTTAATGTCTCTGATACTAAACAATTCCGCCAAGGTATCGACTTGATGGAAAACATTTTAGAAATCGAGCCGGATAATGCTTACGTTCAAGCTGAGTTGTTGATTGCTTACCATGTACAAAAGGCACTTGATTTCTCACAGGAGTTGAAGAAAGGGCGAATGCAGCAGCTCAGTGAAGCACTAGAGACTAATGTGAAAATGATGGTGGGGCCAATTCAACCGCGAATTTATGAAGCTTTAGCACTGCACGAAACCATCATTGGTGACATGGCGTTAGCCAAGCGGCATCTCGGACAGGCATTGAGGTTACGTGATTCAGTGCTTTCCTATGTGATTCGCGGTAAGCACGCCGAATTGGATGGTGATCTGGATTTAGCCAGTGAGTCTTACAGTGAAGCTTTCTATATTGATACGTCGGTTGAGACGTACCTGCTGTGCGAAAACTTGGTCTTCCCAAGTAACATGAAGGCGATTGATTACGCCATGTATCGCGCCGTTCACCCTTCTGTCGTTCGAATGCTTTAATTCTCTCGGACTCAACGTCAGTCTAATGCTAGCCCCTCATTTCGGTGAGGGGCTTTTTTGTCGCTGTCGAAAAGTGAAAAGGGTGAGGCGGTGGGGCAATGACTTACGAAGGAGCTAACAACGCAAGCTTGCAACGGGAATACATACCCGCTTTGCTTCTCTATCTCTATCTCTATCTCTATCTCTATCTCTATTGATTGTATGAAGTGTCTGGATGAGTTATGTGGCGAGAATGATTTTGGTGCCTTCTTGCATGCGAGATGAATATTGACTTGGGTCAAGAAGCGCGATCAGGGAGAGATTTATGGAATCAACACTTCAGGGAATTAACCCTTCGGGATGGGGAAGTTGATAGAGGTTGATAACTTTTATCGCGATGACCAACGAGTTGATGAGAGTTTATCTATCGGTAGAAGGTTTGATGTTTTTCTTGTAACTGTATGAATAATATAGTTTTATGTTTTTGTGTTTATCATGTTTATCTCAACTTGATGTTGATGAACTAATCATTTTATTGATAACACCAAGTTTATTTTTTTCCCGATTTTTGGGCGTAGTCTTCACTTCGAAATTTAGCGAGGTCGAGAAGGTTCCTCCTCATAGCATCTCGCTAATAACCATTCAGTTTGAGTCATGTTGACTCGAGTAGAATAGATTTGGAGATGTTATGTCATCGAATGCGAAAAAAATCGGCCTTATTGCCTGTACGGGTGTCGTAGCCGGTAACATGATGGGTAGTGGTATTGCACTATTACCTTCTAGTCTTGCCTCTGTAGGCTCTGTTTCAATCTTCAGTTGGCTGATCTGTTTGGTCGGTGCACTGAGTCTGGCGTTCGTTTACGCTCGTCTGGCAACCAAAAACCCACAAGAAGGTGGTCCTATCGCTTATGCTGGCGAAGTGTCTCCGGTATTTGGTTTCCAAACGGGCGTTCTTTATTACCACGCGAACTGGATTGGTAACCTGGCTATTGCCATTACAGGTGTTTCTTACCTTTCAGTATTCTTCCCTGTGCTTAATAACCCAATTCCAGCAGGTATTGCGACGATTGCATCGGTATGGATCTTCACTTTCGTCAACCTACTTGGTGGTAGCTGGGTAAGCCGTCTATGTACGCTTGGTTTAGTTCTTATCCTTATCCCAGTTGTTGGTACAGCTGCATTTGGTTGGACGCACTTCGATACTGCGCTTTACAGCCAAAACTGGAACGTATCAGCAGGCACTGACAGCCACGCGGTAGTAACAGCGGTTCTTATCTGTCTATGGTCATTCGTAGGTGTGGAATCAGCAGCGGTATCGACGGGTATGGTAGAAAACCCTAAACGTACTGTACCACTAGCAACTATGTTAGGTACTGGTATCGCAGGTGTGATTTACATCCTATCAACTCAAATGATCAGCGGCATGTTCCCAGCGTCAGAAGTTGCGGCATCAGGTGCGCCATTTGCATTGGCAACCACTGAGCTATTCGGTAGCTGGACTGCACCATTCGTATCAGCATTCACAGCACTAGCATGTTTCACTTCGCTAGGTTCTTGGATGATGCTGGTGGGCGAGGCTGGTAAACGTGCAGCAAGCGATGGCAACTTCCCTAAAATCTACGGCGAAACTGACAAAAACGGTGTGCCTAAGAAAGGTCTAATCCTTGCGTCAATCAAGATGACTGCACTGATGGTTGTACTGATGTTCTTCAGCTCTAAAACAGCACACGCATCAGACCTGTTCAACCAGCTAACGACTGACGCAGTTCTACTAACAATGCTGCCTTACTTCTACTCAAGCATTAACTTGATTCGCTTCGAAGGTATGACAACACGCAACGGCTTCGTAATGCTGTTCTCTGGTGTGGCTTGTCTGTTCTGCTTCATCGCACTAGCAGGTGCAGAGGGCGGTACGCTAACAGCAACCTTCATCGTGTCTCTAGTTATCTTGATGTTCTACAGCAAAAAAGCAGGTCTTGCTCAGTACGTGAAAATGCACGCTGAAGACATGCCTGCCCAAGCAAGCAACTAATCCCCAAAACGCTGGCACTACGGTGCCAGCCCATAAAACCCAAATTCACGCGGCGCTCACCTTACTCATTGCCTGTAAATGGCAAAGAGCGCCCTCATTCGCCTTGGAGATGTCCAAATGAATATATTCGCTATCTTGAACCACATGGGTGTGTTCTTTAAAGAAGAGCCAGTTCGTCAACTTCACGCTGCTCTTGAGAAAGCGGGCTACGAAGTGGTTTACCCAGTAGATGATAAAGACTTGATCAAAATGATTGAGATGAACCCACGCATTTGCGGTGTGTTGTTCGACTGGGATAAATACTCACTTGAGCTATGTGAACGTATCAGCCAAATCAACGAAAAACTGCCTGTTCACGCATTTGCTAACGAACAGTCTACTCTAGACATTTCACTAACAGACCTACGTCTAAACGTGAGCTTCTTCGAGTACGCTTTAGGTATGGCTGACGACATCGCTATCAAAATCAACCAAGCGACTGAGGCATACAAAGATGCCATCATGCCTCCATTCACTAAAGCGCTATTCAAATACGTAGAAGAAGGTAAATACACCTTCTGTACTCCAGGTCACATGGGCGGTACTGCATTCCAGAAAAGCCCTGCTGGTAGCATCTTCTACGATTTTTACGGTCCAAACACATTCAAAGCGGACGTATCAATCTCAATGCCTGAACTAGGTTCTCTACTAGACCACTCAGGTCCACATAAAGATGCAGAAGAATACATCGCACGCACATTCAATGCAGACAGCTCGTACATCGTAACTAACGGTACGTCTACATCGAACAAAATCGTTGGTATGTACTCAGCACCTGCTGGCAGCACAGTACTGATTGACCGTAACTGTCACAAATCTCTGACTCACCTAATGATGATGAGCGACGTGACACCAATCTACTTCCGCCCAACTCGTAACGCATACGGCATCCTTGGTGGTATTCCACAAAGCGAATTCAGCCGCGATGTCATTGCAGAGAAAGTGGCGAAAACACCAGGTGCAACAGCACCAACTTACGCAGTAGTGACTAACTCAACTTACGATGGCTTGCTGTACAACACACAATTCATCAAAGAGTCGCTAGATTGTAAACACATCCACTTCGACAGTGCTTGGGTGCCTTACACTAACTTCAACCCAATTTACGAAGGTAAATGTGGTATGAGTGGTGAAGCGATGCCAGGCAAAGTGTTCTACGAAACACAATCAACACACAAACTGTTGGCTGCGTTCTCACAAGCTTCAATGATTCACGTGAAAGGTGACTTTGATAAAGAATCTTTCAACGAAGCATTCATGATGCACACTTCAACTTCACCTCAGTACGGCATTGTTGCTTCTACTGAAACTGCAGCGGCAATGATGCGCGGCAACACTGGTAAGAAGTTGATGCAAGACTCTATCGATCGCGCAATCCGCTTCCGTAAAGAGATCAAACGCCTAGAAGCAGAAAGCGACAGCTGGTTCTTCGATGTATGGCAACCAGAAAACATCGATACCACGGAATGTTGGAAACTAGACCCTAGCGACACATGGCACGGCTTCAAGAACATGGATGACAACCACATGTATCTTGATCCAATCAAAGTAACGCTACTGACTCCTGGGATGAATAAAGAAGGCGAACTAGAAGAATCAGGTATTCCTGCTTCGCTGGTGGCTAAATTCCTAGACGAGCGCGGCATCGTGGTAGAGAAAACAGGTCCATACAACTTGTTGTTCCTATTCTCAATCGGTATCGACAAATCAAAAGCAATGCAATTGCTACGCGGTCTAACTGAATTTAAACGTGGCTACGACTTGAACCTAACCATCAAGAGCTTCCTACCTTCGCTATACAACGAAGACCCAAGCTTTTATGAAGGCATGCGTGTTCAAGAACTAGCACAAGCGATTCATGACCTAACTAAGAAATATAACCTACCTGAGCTAATGTACAAAGCGTTCGATGTACTTCCAGAAATGAAAGTAACACCACACGCAGCATGGCAAGAAGAGCTTCGTGGCAACATCGAAGAAATCAAACTGGAAGAAATGGTTGGCCGCGTAAGTGCGAACATGATCCTTCCTTACCCTCCAGGTGTGCCACTAGTACTTCCTGGTGAAATGGTGACTCAAGAGTCTCGCCCTGTGCTGGACTTCCTAGAAATGCTTTGTGAGATCGGTGCGCATTACCCAGGTTTCGAAACCGACATCCACGGTCTATACCAACAAAAAGATGGTAGCTACACCGTAAAAGTATTGAAGAACTAAGTTCCTCTCGAAGATGACGCCATTGGGAATGCAAGCATGCTCCACTCTTACGAGCTCAATGCGTCATCGAACAATAACGACATTTAGATATACCCCTAACTAATCTGTCGTAAAGAGAAGGGCAAGGATGCTCTGATCTTTTCTTCTATATAGAAGAAACACTTTTCCAAGACTTCACCTGAAGTACCCCAAATAAAAAGCAAAGACCAAAAGAGCAGTTCGTCATCGTTCTGCTCTTTTTTCGTCTTTATATAGATAGAAAGAGAAAAAAGAACCAAGAGAGATAAGATCGTTGAGTATTTATGCAGAGTGCTCGTTATTTGTTCGGTTGAGAGTTTTTTTGCAAAAAACGCTTGTACTAATTTCTCAACTCCCTATACTGCGCATCCACCGACACGGAGTGAGACGAAAGTCAC
>NZ_JAWOTF010000035.1:0-27282 GCF_033338735.1 Vibrio sp. Vb1127
ACGCCTTGAACGTAAGGACCGATTGCTGCTGGTGCAGACTCAGTGTGAAGTACTTTCGTCATTTGATTTTTTCCATCAGTTGTAGGGAATAAAGATTCTCAGTTTGCCTCTAAACCCTCGGTAGGTAAAGAGCAAAATACCCTGACATTGCAGGGTATTTTAAACGTATCACAGCCTAGTCGTGCGGCGTGTTTATCGCTCGGTTACGATCTCGCGTGAGAACACTTTCTCGCAGTATTTACACTTTAGGCGGATTTCTTGTTTCTTCTCGAACACGCTAAAGCTGCTTTCTACTGGTTCATTATGAGAAATACAGTTTGAATTCGGGCATTCAAATACATCATTGATGCGCTCAGGAAGCTCTAACGCGAGCTTTTTCACCACTTCATAATTCTCGATTTGATTCACGGTCGCGTGAGGAGCATACAACGCTAGCTTGCTAGCTTGCTCTTCATTGATAAACACATTTTCGATTTTGAGTAGATCTTTATGACCGAGTGCTGATGATGGCAAGTTCAGTCCAATCGTTACGCGTTGTGATGAATTGTGCATATCGAACAGTCTTAATACTTTGATGCCGATTTGCGCAGGGATGTGGTCGATGACCGTACCATTTTTGATTGCTTCTACCTGCAATTGAGTTTCTTTAGCCATGATTTTTCCCCTCGATTACAGTGTTTCGTTTAGAACAAGCGCCAGCAGTGCTTGGCGAGCATACACGCCATTTTGAGCTTGCTGGAAGAAGTAAGCATGAGGCGTTTTATCAACATCAGTTGTGATTTCATCCACACGTGGTAGTGGGTGCAGCACTTTCAAGTTCTCACGCGCGCCTTCTAGTAGTGCCGCTGTTAGGATGTAAGCCGACTTAATATGTGCGTATTCCGATTCGTCAAAACGTTCTTTCTGTACGCGTGTCATGTACAGAATATCCAGTTCAGGAATCACACTTTCCATGTCTGTGTGTAGGCTATATTGAATGCCAGCTTCATCTAGTTCTTCGCAGATGTAATCTGGCATTGCCAGCGCATCTGGTGCAACAAAGAAGAAGCGGATGTTGTTAAACTTTGCTAAGGCTTGAGTCAGTGAGTGCACTGTGCGGCCATATTTTAGATCACCTACGAATGCGACGTTCAGGTTGTCTAGACGCCCTTGTGTTTCCGCGATGGTGTATAGGTCGAGTAGCGTTTGAGTTGGGTGTTGGTTTGCACCGTCACCCGCGTTGATCACTGGCACGCCATTTGAAAATTCAGAGGCCAAGCGAGCGGCGCCTTCTTGTGGATGACGCATCACAAAGGCATCGACGTAAGAAGAGATGACTTGTACTGAATCTGCGAGTGTTTCGCCTTTCTTCGCCAGAGAGGTATTACCATCATTATCAAAGCCAATCACGTCACCACCAATGCGCTGAATCGCTGTTTCAAACGATAAACGTGTACGTGTTGATGGTTCAAAGAAACAACTTGCAACGACTTTGTTTTTAATCAGTTCTGGTCGAGGTGCTTTTTTAAGGCTACCTGCTGTTTCTACGATAAGTTCCAGTTCTTCGCGTGAAAGCTCTGGAATAGAGATGATGTGCTTCTGGTAAAGCGAGTTCGCCATGATCTTCTTCCCTATAACATTGATGACTACATCCAAATAACCGAAAGGAATTTTGGACATAAAAAAACCTCCCCAATGGGGAGGTTTTAAAATTCAATAGAATTAACGAAAATAACACCACGTAAGCGTAGTCGCTTAGCGAGAGCAAATCGCGTTTTTACGTCAGCAATCAGCGTGGTCATTTCTTAATCCTCAGACAAATTGCCGAGCATTATACGCTTAACTTTCGTGAGCGCAAGCGATTACATCATGGTTTTTATCGGCTGTTTTTGCGCGCTGGTTTAGCTTCCTAGCGTCGCAACCATCACGGCTTTGATGGTATGCATACGGTTTTCAGCTTCGTCGAATACGATGGAGTATTCCGATTCAAATACCTCTTCTGTTACTTCAAGGCCTTTCATACCGTATTTTTCAGCGACTTCTTTGCCGACGGTGGTTTCATCATTGTGGAAAGCTGGAAGGCAGTGCATGAATTTCACATGTGGATTACCCGTTTGCTTAATCACGTCCATATTGATTTGATAAGGTGTCATTAACGCTACACGTTCATCCCATGCCTCGGCAGACTCACCCATAGACACCCAAACGTCGGTGTATAGGAAGTCACAACCTTTCACACCTTCCTCAACGCTTTCTGTTAACGTGATTTTTGCACCGGTTTGTTGCGCGATAGTTTGACAAGTTGCCACGAGATCTTCTTCAGGCCAGAACGCTTTTGGCGCGACAAGGCGAATATCCATGCCCATTTTCGCTGCGCCCACCATAAGTGAGTTACCCATGTTGTTGCGCGCATCACCTAGGTAAGCGAAGGTTACTTCATGTAGCTGTTTACCACGGCCGTGCTCTTGCATGGTCAGGAAGTCAGCAAGGATCTGGGTTGGGTGGAACTCATCCGTTAAACCATTCCACACTGGAACACCAGCATAAGTACCAAGCTCTTCAACAATGGATTGGCCAAAGCCTCGGTATTCAATCCCGTCATACATACGACCAAGGACGCGAGCGGTGTCTTTCATCGATTCCTTATGACCGATTTGCGAGCCAGAAGGGCCGATGTAAGAGACTTGAGCACCTTGGTCAAAGGCAGCGACTTCAAACGCACATCGGGTACGAGTCGAAGATTTCTCAAAGATTAGTGCGATGTTTTTACCTTGAAGTTTCTTCTGCTCTGTTCCTGCATATTTAGCTTTTTTTAGCTCTGCAGACAGTTCGAGCAAAAACTGGATTTCTTTGGTTGAGAAGTCCAATAGCTTCAAAAAGTTGCGGTTACGTAAATTGAAAGCCATAGCTCGTCCCTTAGTACATGTGATTAGATTAATAGAATTCATTAAAACATATAAATGCTCTTATTGTGAATAATTATTTTCAATTAAAGCTAAAAAAGGTTGATGTATTCACATCAACCTTAGTTTTGATTCACCTAATGTAAAGGGACGAGTAAGTTATATATCGTCTCGTTCTATTGGACAGCTCATACAGCGAGCGCCACCGCGACCACGACCAAGCTCGTTACCAGGTACTGTCAGTACTTTGATGCCAGCTTTATCGTATTTTTCGTTGGTGTATACATTGCGTTCGTAACCAATTACTACGCCCGGTTTTACAGTTAGAACGTTATTGGCATCATTCCATTGTTCGCGTTCCGCTTCATAGCTGTCACCACCCGTGGTGATGATTTTCAGCTGATCTAAGCCAAGAGCGGACTCAATCGCGTGCAGATAGTTATGTGAGGCTTCAACATGCATTTCACCGTTGCCTTTTGGTGTTAAGCGCCATGTGTCGAGATCTTTGCGCATGATCTCTGGGTAGACAGAGAAAGTATCTACATCCATATGGGTCATCACAGTGTCTAAATGCATACATGAACGGTGTTTAGGCAGATCAATTGCAATAACTTCGGTAGCTTGGCCTGCTTTAAATAGGCTCGCTGCAAGGTTCTCTACACCTTGAGCAGTCGTACGCTCAGACATACCGATAAGAACTGCACCTTTACCAATAACCAACACATCACCGCCTTCGACATTCGCATTATCATAATGCAGATCATCGTCACCGAAGTATTTGATAAAATCTTGGCCAGCAAAAATTGGGTGCCAACGATAAATCGCACGTAAGTGGTTTGTTTCACGTTGGCGTGCAGGCATCATCATTGGGTTGAGCGATACACCACCATAAACCCAACATGAGGTATCACGAGTAAAGAGGTGATTAGGCAGTGGCTCAATAACAAAGTCGAGAGGACGCTTCATTTTTGGCAGCATAGAAGATGAGGAGATCGGTAGCTCTGAGTAAGCTAAGCCACCTAAAAAGATGCAGGCAAGATGTTCATCATCCATTTCTGAAAAGTGTTGGCGTAGGTCTCGCGCAAATGTTGGCCCGTAGCGAAAGTCAGAAATCTGAGTGTTCAGCAGCCATTGTTTTGCTTCTGGAACGGCGAGGGTTTCGACCAGTAAATCGTGGAGGAGAAGCACTTCAACGTCTTGCTCGCGCAGCGTACGTGCGAATGCATCGTGCTCTTCACCTGCCGCTTCTACAGCAAGAACGTCATCAAATAGCAACTCATGACAGTTTGACGGAGTTAAGTGGGTTAGGGCGCGTTCAGGGCGATTTAATAGAACTCGTCGAAGTTGACCAACTTCTGATCCAACGTACAGCTTGCTCATTTTGTATCCTTACAAATTTTCCAACCATTAGTTATGACAAGCTTCCTAGAAAGATGCAAGTTATCAAGCTTTGTTTATATTCTGGTGTTTCTTGTTTTGTGAGTGTTTTATTTTTATTTTTATTATTATGAAATTTATTATTAGATATAAATGCTATTTTACTAAAATTAGAGTGCGTGCGTTTTTATTCTAATTTTCCCGTTGAGAAAGAATACACGCACAGTGCATAAAACGTGCATTTTTATTCTAAATTATGCATTATTAAAGTGAATTTATTCGTTATGCTTCTTCGTTTTACACGTGAGTGTATTCAAGAAAGCATCATAAACACGCATAGAAAGAGAAAATAACCACATTAAGTGTCAATTAGGATGTTCTGAATATTAAAAAATGCCATTCTTTGTTAATTTTTTGTTTCTTTGTGTGGTCGGTTTAATATTTAGATTCAAATAACCGATAAGAATCGCAGTGGTATGATGTTTGTTTGTGGCTTTTCATCGCAATCCATGCCATATTTCACCGGATCAGCATACTCAGTATCGGGTATTGTGTTTCCATCAAGTAACTAATCTGGAGCCAAAACATGTCTCACGAAGATGAATATCTATCAGTAGAAGAATTAATTGAGATTCAAAAGGAAGAGACTCGCGATATCATTGCAGCATTGCTAGAAGATGGCAGCGATCCAGATTCGCTATACGAAATTGAGCACCACCTGTTTGCAGAAGATTTTGACACGCTAGAAAAAGCGGTAGTTGAAGCATTCAAGATGGGCTTTGAAGTTCTTGAAGCAGAAGAAACTGAAGATGAAGATGGTAACAAGTTGCTTTGCTGTGATGCGACTATGGAGTCCGCACTAGATGCAGAAGCGATTGATGCGCAAGTTGAAAAATTGATTCACTTGGCAGAAAAATACGACATCATCTATGACGGTTGGGGTACGTACTACGAAGGCGAAGATGCGCTTTACCCTGAAGAAGATGAAGACGACGAGTAATCAAAGCTCACTACTTTTGGAAAAACCAGCGTTTAACGCTGGTTTTTTTATACCTTGAAAAACTGACGAATGTGGAGGCGATAAATAATTCACATTGAGTTTATAGGGGATTTCTCCCTATAATGCGTGAAAATTGATCTAGCTCAAGGTGTATATGCAACTCTCACTCGCCGGTTTATGGCAAGTCTCTCCACTGACGGACCTTTCTATCCCACAGGATGACATTACTTTCCCTGCTCCTTTGAGTCAGGTATTGCCAGTTGAAATGACAGAAGAAGCAATTCGTCAGCAAGAGTGGCACCTGATGCATGACATTGAAGTGGATGAATCCATGATGGCATTCCCAGCGGTAGAAATGGTGTTGGGTGGTGTGGATTACCATGCAGAAGTGCGTTTGAACGGAGTAGCATTGTTTGACTGTGACGGTTCTCAAAATGTCTACAAGAAAGACATTCGCCCGTTCATGCAAATGGGGCGTAACCGCTTTGAAATCTTGTTCTTAGAGGAAGAAGAGGATCTTCTGTTTGATGAAGATAAACCTGAGCTGTGCTCTCTGTCCGATCATGAATATAAAAAAAGTGATGAGCGCTTAGGGGTATGGCAAGAACCGTATCTGCAGTTCATTCGCAATGTACGTTTAGACCGCGTGGCAACCGAGCAGATTTGGCACCACGGTGGTGGTTGTGAGTTTAAGGTGGATTTGTACTACCAAACTTTTGCGCCGGGTTTAGTATCGGCATCGGTTAAGTTCAATGGCATGACTTACCATATTCCTATTGATGTCCGAGCGGAGCATGCGAGCGCTTTATTCCAGATCGAAGCGCCAAAGTATGCCGATCTTACTGATCCTGATCCAAGTGATCTCTACCAGTTGTCTGTTGAGTTGGATGGGCAGCACCAAAACTTCACTGTTGCCTTGAGCCAGGAGCTTTGTGTTACCCATGTTGTGCTCTAACATCTAATAATATTATCTATTACAGCATCTTAAGCATTACGACTTCACATGCATCATGCCCTGTTTGTCCAAGCGGGGCATCGAGATGCTCAAAGCCTAGCTTTTCATACAAGCTTACCGCTTCTCTCAGACATTCAGTTGTCTCTAAATAGCACTGCTGATACCCAAATTGTTTCGCCAATTGTAAGCTCAATGCGACGATGCGTTTGGCTAAACCGTGTCCTCGTGTTTGAGGTAAGAAGTACATCTTTTGTAGTTCACACACATTTGGCTCGCCAGCTAAAGGGGCAAAGCCACCGCCACCAACGATCTCTCCGCGATGTTCAATGACCCAATAGGCGGCCCTGTTTTGATTGTACACCGAATACATATCATCAAGCGTTGGATCGGCCACACCATAACCTTTGTCTGCGGTTAAGCCGTATTTAGCAGAGACTTTACGAATCACATCTGCGACTTGCGGGTTGTCTGCTTTAGTAAGAGGTCGAAGAACGTATTCCTCAGACTGACACACTATTGTTAGCCCTTTTAGGTAAGTCTCTAGACCAAGTTTGAGTTGCTCTTGCTCGCTGTCATCGAGTTGGGTAAGCAGTTGTTCAAAGAAGTGGTTTTGCTGTTGGTCCAGTTGCGATAACGCCAGTTGGCCTTGCTCTGTAATCGCGACGAGTTGACTACGTTTGTCTTTTGGGTTTTCGATGCTCTCGACCAAACCTAATTTAATCAAACCAGTAACGGTTCGGCTCGCGTTGGACTTGTCGACATTAAGCTGCTGTGCCAGCTGATTGATGGTCAATGGCTGCAATTGGATTTCACCCAATGCGTGCGCTTGCACTGGAGTGAGAGCGACATCGCCGCATTGTTTATCAAGCATACCAAGCAATCGGACGGCTTGACGGGAGTAGTGTCGAAGTTGACGAGCGTTCATTATCACTTACCTCTAAAAATAAAGTTGCGCACCGCAATTAAATTAATTGCGGTGCGCAACCTTGTCAATGGTAAATGTCATTTTTCTCGTTAGGAGACGTAGTGAGCCTCCATATTTAAGCGTGGTGATGTAAACAAAACTGCGGTGCTGGAGCTTTTTCTGATGATTTACGCATCCATACTTTCTCGTGGAAGTAGTAAGCCACCGTGTTCAAACTTGGCTCTAGCATCGCCATTACGCCGCCGACAAATGCATCACCTGTTAGTAAGTAAACCACGGTAAAAGCGACGCTGAAGTGCACGGTCGCAAAGCTTGCGGTTTTTAATTTGGTCATCCACTGACGAGCTTTAAGTGCTGGGACTTTTGCCCATGCCTTTTCATGAAAGTAGAAGGCTACGGTGTTCACTGAAGGCTCAATCATGGCAATTAAACTACCAATTAGAATGTCGCCTGTGAGTACGTAAGCGACACTAAATGCGATAGTAAAATGCAGTGCTGCGAAAGTTAGTGTCTTTTTCATGATAATTACTCAATCGTGTTTGTTTCGATGAGCTTATTATCGATAATAATTCTCATTAATGCTAATGGGTAATGAGTATTGTTGTGATAGGGGGAAGCTATTGATGATGGTTTTGGTGAAATGTATACAAAAAAGGTTGGCCATGATGACCAACCTTTTGAACCAAAAAGTGAGAAGTGCTAATTCTTCTCTTTCACTGAGGCTTAAAGCGCAGCGATCGTTGTCTTCTGCTCTTCTAGCTTAGCTAGCGTTTCTTTGTAGCCTTCAAGCTTCTCACGCTCTTTAGCAACAACTGCTTCAGGTGCTTTCGCTACGAAGCCTTCGTTACCTAGTTTGCCTTCGATACGCTTGATTTCGCCGTGAGTCTTCTTGATTTCGCCATCTAGACGAGCAAGCTCAGCATCTTTGTCGATCAGACCTGCCATTGGGATCATCAACTCAGACTTACCAACCAGTGCTGTCGCACATGCAGGAGTTTGTTCGCCAGTTTCAAGCACGCGTACTGCTTCTAGCTTCGCTAGTGACATCAGTACTTGCTTGCTTGCTTCTAGACGAGAGGCATCTTCTGCATTTGCTGCTTTCAGCATAACGTCAAGCGGCTTACCAGGGTTGATGTCGTATTCAGCACGTAGGTTACGGATGCTGGTAATGAACGCTTTCACCCATTCAATGTCGTCTAGCGCTTCTTGGTTGAAGTTTGCTTCGTCGAATTGAGGCAGTGCTTGCAGCATGATTGTCTCGCCTTCTACACCTTCAACTAATGGCTTGATGCTTTGCCAGATAGTTTCAGTGATGTAAGGAATCACTGGGTGAGCTAGACGTAGCGTCTTCTCAAGAACCGTGATGAGTGTACGGCGAGTACCACGCTGTTGCGCTTCAGTACCTTTCCATAGAACGGGTTTAGTTAGCTCTAGGTACCAGTCACAGAATTGGTTCCAGATGAATTCGTAAAGCGTGTTCGCAGCCATATCTAGACGGAAGTTGTCGATATGGTTGTTAAACGCTTTCGCTGCGAGTTCAAACTGAGACTCAATCCACTTGTCTGCTAGTGAATATTCAATCTCACCACCGTTGAAGCCACAATCTTGCTCTTCTGTGTTCATCATTACGTAACGGCTTGCGTTCCATAGTTTGTTACAGAAGTTACGGTAACCCTCAAGACGTTTCATATCCCAGTTGATATCACGACCTGTTGATGCCATTGCTGCAAGAGTGAAACGCAGTGCGTCTGTACCGTATGCTTCGATACCGTTTTCAAACGTCTTACGAGTGTTCTTCTCGATCTTCTTCGCTAGTTGAGGCTGCATCATGTTGCCACAACGCTTCTCTACGAGAGACTCTAGGTCGATACCATCGATCATGTCGATTGGGTCAAGTACGTTACCTTTCGACTTAGACATCTTGTCGCCGTTTTCGTCACGGATTAGACCAGTAACGTAAACCGTTTTAAATGGTACTTGTGGCTTGCCGTTTTCGTCTTTCACGAAGTGCATGGTCATCATGATCATGCGCGCAACCCAGAAGAAGATGATGTCGAAACCAGTTACTAGAACGTCTGAAGGGTGGAATACTTTCAGATCGTCAGTTTGCTCTGGCCAACCTTGAGTACCGAACGTCCATAGTGCAGAAGAGAACCACGTATCCAGTACGTCTTCGTCTTGGTGAAGTTCAATGACAGACTCTAGGTTGTTGTTCTTACGAACTTCTTCTTCAGTGCGACCTACGTAAACATTACCTTGGTTGTCGTACCAAGCTGGGATGCGGTGACCCCACCATAGCTGACGAGAGATACACCAGTCTTGAACGTCACGCATCCAAGAGAAGTACATGTTTTCGTATTGCTTAGGAACGAATTGGATGTCGCCGTTTTCTACTGCTTCAACTGCGGTTTTCGCTAGAGGCGCAGTACGTACGTACCATTGGTCAGTTAGCATTGGTTCGATAACCACGCCACCACGGTCGCCGTAAGGAACTTGTAGATCGTGATCTTTCACTTCTTCAAGTAGACCTAGCTCGTCGAATTCAGCAACGATAGCTTTACGAGCGGCAAAACGCTCCATACCGTGGTATTTAGCTGGTAGTTCAGTGCTGTAAGCTTCGCTTGCTTCGCCGTTAGTGTTGAATACTTCTGCTGAGTCGCGGATGTTCGCGTCGAAAGTCAGAATGTTGATCATTGGTAGCTGGTGGCGCTTACCTACTTCGTAGTCGTTGAAGTCGTGCGCAGGTGTGATTTTCACACAGCCAGTACCTTTTTCCATATCTGCGTGCTCATCGCCCACGATTGGGATGCGACGATCAACGATAGGAAGGATGATTTCTTTACCGATAAGATCTTTGTAACGTGGATCTTCTGGGTTAACTGCAACACCTGTATCGCCTAGCACGGTCTCTGGACGAGTCGTTGCAACAACGATGTAGTCTTTGCCATCCGCTGTTTTTGCGCCATCTGCTAGTGGGTAGCGGAAGTGCCACATGTTGCCTTTAGTGTCTTTGTTCTCTACTTCTAGATCTGAAATCGCGGTGTGTAGCTTTGGATCCCAGTTAACTAGACGCTTACCGCGGTAGATTAGATCGTCTTCGTATAGACGTACGAACACTTCTTGAACGGCGTTAGATAGACCATCGTCCATCGTGAAGCGTTCACGATCCCAGTCTACAGATGCGCCAAGACGACGAAGCTGCTTAGTGATAGTGCCGCCAGATTCGCCTTTCCATTCCCAGATTTTGTCGATGAAAGCTTCACGACCGTAATCGTGTTTTGTTTTGCCTTCTTCTGCAGCGATCTTACGCTCAACAACCATCTGAGTTGCGATACCAGCGTGGTCAGTACCTACTTGCCAAAGGGTGTTTTTACCCTTCATACGTTCACAACGGATAAGCGTATCCATGATCGTATCTTGGAACGCGTGGCCCATGTGTAGGCTACCAGTGACGTTCGGTGGCGGGATCATGATGCTGTATGATTCTTTAGTAGTGTCACCGTGTGGCTTAAAGTAGCCTTTCTCTTCCCAAGTCTGATACAGAGCTTGTTCGATTGAAGTTGGGTTGTATGTCTTTTCCATAGCGCTCTTTTAATGGATACGTTGATGGTTGAATCTTAGTCAATCTTTATAAGTGAGGGATCTTAACAAGATCGCCTTAACTATAAGGATTGACCGTTAAGGATATTGAATTTCGATCGTTTGCAGCTGGTAACCTGCTTGACGGTAAATTTTATATCTTTCTCTTGCGAGTTGTTTAGCTTTTTCTTCGCAGGGCACGAAGTCTACCACTTGAGCAAACTTGTTCGCAAAGGTTGTCTCATTTTCCGCCAAATTAATTACCAGCTGACGGTTCCAATTAGGTTTTACACCTTCATGGCCGATTTCAATGTTGGTGGCGTATTTCGGTCCCTCGCCTACGAGGTTATGTGCCATGAACTTGTCTGCATCAACTTGCCAAAAGGCTTCAGCGAGCTGCTCGGCGTGTGGTTTGTCTTGGCAGTTTAAATACACTTTAGCGCCTTGGCGAGCAAAGTGCTGAGCCAAAAACACGATGTATTCTTCAAAGCCAGCCACCGTTGCTTGCGGGCTCTCTTCGTTAATGATGTAGAAGGTTGCAGTTTGCATCATTCTCTCACTTGCCTTGGGTCTCTTCCTAAGACCATCTTAAGTCCCACTTTCATTTTAGAAAATTAGGATAATAAAAAAGGGCCTTGCGGCCCTTTTAGATGTTGTTCAGAAATTACTCTTCTGTCTCTTGGCCGCTGCGGTTCAAAAGGAATTGGACAAGCATTGAGACAGGACGGCCCGTTGAGCCTTTCGCTGCGCCTGATTTCCACGCGGTACCTGCGATATCGACGTGTGCCCAGTTGTACTTCTTCGCGAACTTAGATAAGAAGCAACCCGCAGTAATTGTGCCACCAGGGCGACCACCAATGTTTGCCATATCCGCAAACGGGCTTTTCAACTGTTCGTGGTACTCGTCTGCCATTGGTAGACGCCATGCACGGTCACTCGCTTGCTCAGAAGCGTTTACTAGCTCATGAGAAAGAGGGTTGTGGTTAGAGATTACGCCGCTGATATGGTGGCCTAGTGCGATAACACAAGCACCAGTTAGCGTTGCAACGTCAACCACGCAGTCTGGTTCGAAACGCTCTACGTAAGTCAGTGCGTCACAAAGAACAAGACGGCCTTCAGCATCCGTGTTCAGAACTTCTACAGTTTGACCAGACATGGTCGTTAGGATGTCACCTGGACGGTAAGCGTTGCTGCCAGGCATGTTTTCACAACCCGCTAGAACACCAATAACGTTGATTGGTAGGTTTAGCTTCGCCAGCGCTTTCATTGTACCGAATACCGATGCCGCACCACACATGTCGTACTTCATCTCATCCATACCTTCGCCCGGCTTTAGAGAGATACCGCCTGAGTCGAAGGTTAGACCTTTACCTACGAGCACAATCGGTTTTGCATCTGAGTCAGGGTTACCTTTGTACTCGATGATAGACATCATAGATTCGTTTTTAGAACCACGGCCTACTGCTAGGTAAGAGGTCATACCCAGTTTTTCCATCTCTTGCTCACCAATAATTTTGGTGGTTACGGTTTCGTAGTCGTCCGCTAGACGACGAGCTTGAGAAGCAAGGTAAGCTGGATTAGCTACGTTTGGCGGCATGTTGCCAAGGTCTTTTGAGGCTTTGACACCTGATGCGATAGCAAGACCATGAGTGATTGCTTTTTCACCCAAGTTCAATTCACGACGCGTTGGTACGTTGAAAACAAGCTTGCGCAGTGGGCGGCGAGTCTCAGGTTTCACGCTCTTGAATTGATTAAATGTGTATAGACCATCTTTAGTCGCTTCTACAGCCTGGCGCACTTTCCAGTATGTATCACGACCCTTAACATGCAGTTCAGTTAGGAAACATACCGCTTCCATTGAGCCTGTCTCGTTAAGTGTGCTGATCGTCTTTTGAATGATTTCCTTGTACTGGCGCTCGCCAAGTTCACGCTCTTTGCCGCAACCGACAAGTAAAACGCGCTCTGACAAAACACCTGGTACTTGATGCAGTAGCAGCATCTGACCAGGTTTACCCTCTAGATCACCACGGCGAAGTAGTGAACTGATGTAACCGTCACTGATTTTATCAAGTTGTTCGGCTACTGGAGAAAGGCGACGTGGTTCAAACACACCAACAACGATACATGCGCTACGTTGTTTCTCTGGACTGCCACTTTTTACACTGAACTCCATGCGTACTCCTACATCCTGAAGACAAATTGCTCTAAATGTTAGATAATGATCGCTTACTTGTTGAATTTTAGCTCCAGGCTTACATGCAGAGCTGATTAAGCGACTAACATCTAGTTTATAATTTTTAAAAAAATAAATGGTTCAACGGGAAACTATAGTGATTCGACCAAAAAAACAAGTTTTGTATAGGTAATTTCAGCGTGATTATTGTTAGATATTTGATCCGCGAAACACTCAAGAGCCAATTTGCGATTTTTTTCGTACTTTTTTTGGTGTTTGTAAGCCAGAAATTCATAAGTGTTCTTGCTGATGCTTCTGATGGGGATATTCCTGCTGGATTGATTTTCTCGATTGTTGGTTTGAACATGCCAGCAATGGGTCTGTTAATGCTGCCTTTAAGTCTGTATATCGGCATATTGATCACATTTGGTCGTCTGTATGCAGAGAGCGAAATTGTCGTAATGAACGCGACAGGTATTGGTAATAAATTCTTGGTTCAAGCGGCCTTATACCTAGCGTTGATTACTTCAGCGGTGGCGGCTTTCAATGCGTTGTGGCTATCGCCGTGGTCTCAAGACCGCGTTGAGCAGCTTTATGAGCAGGTAGCGTCAGAAAACAGCGTTGACCTACTTAAAAAAGGTCAGTTCCAAGGTACACCAGACGGTTCATCGGTTGTGTTCATCGATGACATTAAAGACAATACCTTGAGCAACGTTTTTGTTGCGCAGATGCGCCCTCGAGATTCAGTGTTACCGAGTGTGATGTTCTCATCTTCTGGTGAAGTAAAAGAGCTTTCGGACGGTCGTCAGATCATCACTATGAAAGAAGGTACGCGTTATGAAGGTGTGCCTACTCGCGTTGAATATATGATCACGAAATTCGATGAATACGAAGGTGTTATCGGCCAACGTGAGGTCAAAAAGAAAGGGCGAGACTGGGAAGCATACCCAACGGTTGACTTGATAGGTCACCCAGATCCAGAGGCGCAAGCGGAGCTACAATGGCGAATTTCGTTATTTGTGTGTATTCCACTCTTAACAATGCTCGTTATTCCTTTGTCTGCGGTGAATCCGCGTCAGGGACGGTTTGCCAAAATGGGGCCTGCGATTCTGATCTATCTAGCGTATTTCTTGGCGATCAGTGCAACCAAATCTGCATTAGAAGATGGTGACATCCCGGCTGCTATTGGTATGTGGCCAATCAATGCGATGTTGCTGATTGTTGCTATCATGGCGAATATGATGGACAGCGTTGCTGCTAGACGAATAAAAGACAAATTCCGCAAGAAGAGGCTCGCGTAAGCTGTGTTCAAAATCTTAGACCTTTACATCGGTAGAACCATCATCTCTACCACTGCCTTGGTTTTAGCGACGTTTGTTGGCTTATCGGGCATCATCAAATATGTAGAACAGCTACGTAAAGTAGGGCGAGGTGTGTACGACCTCACTCATGCGTTGTACTTTGTGTTACTCAGTGTGCCGCGTGATATCGAAATGTTCTTTCCAATGGCGGCATTACTCGGTGCCCTGATCGGCTTAGGTATGTTGGCTTCAAGCTCTGAGCTGGTGGTGATGCAAGCTGCTGGTTTCTCTAAGCTGGATATCGGGTTATCGGTACTAAAAACGGCCGTCCCGCTCATGATTGTCGTTATGGCGTTAGGTCAATGGGGCGCTCCTGAGGCCCAGAAGATGGCCCGTGACTTACGTGCGTTTGCGATATCAGGTGGTAGCATTGTGTCTGTGCGCTCAGGTGTGTGGGCTCGTGACGCAAACGACTTTATCTTTATAGGTAAAGTCGAAGACGACAAGCTTCATGCTTTAAATATGTGGCGTTTTGATGATGATAAGAATCTACAAAAAGTTATTTTCGCCGAAGAAGTCGACTACCAACAAGATAACAACTGGCTGATGCGCTACGTACAAATTACGGACATGGAAAATGAAAACGTAATTTCAAAGCAAGACATCGAACAGATGGAGTGGCACACCTCTTTGGCACCAGATAAGTTAGCTGTGGTGACCGTGAAGCCAGAAGAACTGTCGCTGAGCGGTTTGTATGATTATGTGACTTACCTAAAAGCATCGGAACAAGATGCATCTCGCTATGAGTTGGCGTTTTGGCGTAAGTTGACTCAGCCGCTTTCAATTGCTGTGATGATGTTAATGGCGCTATCTTTTGTTTTCGGTCCACTCAGAAGCGTGACCATGGGGGCAAGGGTATTGTCGGGCGTGGTTGCCGGGTTTACTTTTTACATATCCAGTGAGTTCTTTGGCCCATTAAGCTTGGTGTATGGCATATCCCCAGTGTTTGGTGCTTTGGCCCCGAGTTTGGTGTTCTTAGCTATTGCGATTGCATTGCTACGAAGAAAGCTATGACTGAAGCATCATCGAATAAACCAAGTTTTACCGAACCAAATGTAAAAGGAAGGCATTACGCCTTCCTTTTTTGTGTTCCTAGACAAGTTAGTTTGCCTTGGGTAATACAACTACCTCTGTTTTGGCCCAAATGTCGTGGAAACCACGTTTCTTCGGATCAATCGGTACAGTCAGATTTGCCAAGCCAAAGCCAGATGTCGAAATACGAATCAGAGCTTGAGTTACCGTAATTGGTGCACCGTCTTTGGCATTGCGAACTCGAAGCTTCCAAGCGCGCATCCCAAGAGTTTGTCCTGCTCGCGTCCAGAAGAACACAAAGAAATATATCCACACACCCGCAAGATAAAGTGTAAATAGAGGGCTCAATACAGGGTGCTTTCCGAGCATATCTGCGGCATCTGCGTACTCGCCATAGCTCAACAATCCTGCTGCATTTAGTGCAAACACAACGGCCATAACAATACCAGCGGCCATCATTTCAATTGCGATAATAATCAATGTGTCGTAAATCAACGCTGCAAGTCGACGAAAGAGACCAGCAGGTGGAAGAGTTGTAGACGTTGCCATTATTCCATCACTTACCTTAAAAATTGTGCGTCAGAATATAGATTCCCTCACCAAGAGAAAAGAGACCTAACGCACAGAGTCTTTAATTGTGTATAAACTAAGTGACTTTTCTGCCCTACGTTATCAGCACATGTCATGATACACGAGGCCGTGCAGCAATATGTTTCAACTGAATTCGACTCTCTTAACCATTGGCTCTTTGGTCTGTGACCAGATTAGATAGCTGAGAGAGTTGGTGTTTCTCATCTTCGGTATAATGTTGGCTTAACGAAAGCTCTAAAGCTTTTTCTGACAGCTTGATTGCTGGTGACAAAAATAACTTAGGGTGCATACTAGAGAGAGCTAGCAAGGCCTTTTGTAGGCGAATCTGTATTTGGAGTTGCGCTGCACCATCGTGTGCTATCGGCAAAAAGACATCATCAAACAAATCCTGGCAGCTCAATGCGGGCACAAATAGTCTAGGATATCGAGTTTTGGTAGGAGGCTCACTGAGTAGGTCTCCCCATAATGAAAGTGCTCGTACAGAACGCCCAAGAACGTCAATTGCGGTGCCATTATCATTTACAGCCGGAGATAGTGCTCGTGAGGCGATTTCCGCCATAACGACTAAACCAAAGCGAGGGTCCTGATCATATGAACGCTCCGTTCGAATCGTGAAGGCTGCCGTTACTTCGCTTTCGTCTGGCAATTCTCCACAAACCCAAGCCAATGGTTGACCTACGTACACAAAACTTCCCGGTTGTCGCTCAAGGTAGATGGTGCATTGGTTTGCTTCAGCAATACTATCGAGATGATGCATATCAACATGCTGTAAGTAGCCAATTTCTTGGCTCAAAATAGGTTTACTTCCTCTGGGTTTATGTTCTGGGTGGCTCCACGGGTGAGCACCTAGCCAACGCTCTTTGCCCCGTTTTCTTATCGCATCTAACAAGGCTTGCTCCACGTATGAAGTGGTTTCACTGACCCTTCCTAGTACGGAAAGGTGCTGAATCCAACGTAGCAGAGTGAGTATGATCATCACGATTACGGCGATAGTTACGATGAACAGATAAATTTGTGCTTGTTGATGATAGGCCCCAATACCTAGCGCGATAATTCCTACCAAACTAAATAGAAAAGAGCCAAGAAAGGTTGCTAAGGCATTTTGTGTTGTGCTGTCTTCCATCAACAGTTTTGTCGCTCGTGGCGTTACCCCCGCACTAGCGGCACTGTATGCTGAGACCATAATATTGAGAGAGAATGTAGTCACTGCAAGCATGGAGGTTGCGAGGATATTTAATATGTTGTTCAACAAATCCTTGCTGACGTTGATGGCAGGGGGCAGAGTAATGAACTGGTTTAAAACAATCGACATTAAGGCGGTAGCAACAGCTAGTAATGCGTAGAGTGACGTCCGGACCCACAGTTTTCGTGTCATCTGTTTCAGTAACCACTGCCATTTTGACCCAGTCATTCTTTGCTCCTATTCAGTTCTCACTAGAAAGTCGATAGAAAATTCAGAAAGTTATTCTTGCTTAAGCATAGGTTAAATGCCCGTCGTTCTGCTTGATATTTCATGCATCACGAAAGTAAGAAAGCTGCTTGCTTCAAAGAATGGTGCTCTTGAGGTGTGAATTACCACGATTCTGTTACCTTAATTGATAGATGAATTAAAAGTATGTGATTGAAAAGAGGTAGCGCATGATTGTAATTACAGGTGCAAGTAGCGGCTTAGGGGCGGAACTAGCAAAGCGTTATGATGCGGAAGGCAAAGAGACGTATGTAATAGGAAGAAATACAGAAAAACTATCCGCACTAGCAAAACAACTCTCTCATAACGTCGGCTATCAAGCTTGCAACCTCTCATTACATCAAGGTGTGAAACAGCTCTTTGATGGGATGAAACAGCCTCCTGAAATGGTCATTCATAGTGCAGGAAGTGGTTATTTTGGCTTACTGGAAGAGCAGGAGCCGGAAGAGATTCAAAAGTTGATTGATAACAACCTGAATTCTGCGATTCATGTGTTAAGAGAGTTAGTAAAGCGTTACAAAGATCATCCAATAAAAGTGGTCATGATCATGTCCACAGCCGCGCAACAACCTAAAGCGCAAGAGTCTACGTATTGTGCAGTGAAATGGGCCGTCAAAGGATTAATTGAGTCGGTTCGTTTGGAGCTAAAAGGAAAACCTATGAAAATTATCGCGGTTTATCCTGGTGGAATGGATACGGAATTCTGGAAAACAAGCGGCAATACGATGGACACGAGTCACTTCATGCAAGCAGAAGATGCCGCAGAGATGCTCCATAATGCGTTGTCGAGCATTGGGAATGGTTATGTTTCTGATATTACAGTGAATAGAATTTAAAAAGAGTTTCGTATACTCACTTTCATCTGGAAGAGTAGTAGAAAATGGAGCGTACGTTTCTTATGAGTACAGCTTTGTCACACTTTGTGGCGAAATTATCAGCAAACGATAGTTATTTAAGGTATTTCTGCTTGCGCAGGTCAAAAGCTTACGTATAATGCCAACCATCAAAGGGCAATAGCCCAAAGATGCCGGTGTGGTGAAATTGGTATACACGACGGATTCAAAATCCGTTGCCTTCGGGCGTGGCGGTTCAAGTCCGCCCACCGGTACCATATTAGAAAGGTCGCTTTTATAGCGGCCTTTCGTCGTTTTAGGTGTTTGAAAATATCAAAAGGAAGTTAGCGTTGCCTTCGCGGTGGCGGCAGGAATGCCAGTCCAATCAACTCCGTCCACCGGTACCATATTTTAAGACAGAGCCTCGATGAAAGTCGGGGCTTTGTTGTATCTGGATCTTCAAAACAAAAAAGCGCGAGGGGTATGCCTCGCGCAAACTACTACATGGTGATAGTAGGAACAGCCTATAGAGCTGTGAACAAGGTATTTTGAGTGTTCGGAGTCCAGTCTGCTTGGGACACGTGCGGTACATCAACTAGATAACGCAAACCTTGATAAGTCACCACATCACCTTGTTTATAGGAAACATTCTGAGTCCAGTTAGTGGCTGGGTCTGCATTTATCCAAAGGCTAGAGGTTGGAGACGGTGCCCAATCTTGTTGCGCAGTATGGTTTGTTACAGCCTGGTATACAGTACCTAGGTGTAAGACGTAATCGCCAGCGTCGTAGTTATGACCAACTTGCCAGTTCGGTGTGTAGTTATCCATTGTGTCGAAGTCATAACCCGCTTGTTTTGCTAACTGTATAAACTTAGCGAGCTTAGGTAGGTTTTGCGTTGCACCCATGCCACGCTTACCATCTTCAAATAGGAACTCGTGAGTTAATACGATAACTTTATCGGCGTGTAAAGGTGTACCACATGGGAACTCTTGAGCTTTGGAGTTGATCGGGTTAATCGTTGTTGGTGCACAAGTGTTTAACGCGGAATCCACATATCCAAGAAATGCTTCTGCTTCTGTAAGGCTGTTTGCTGGCATTTCAATGCCCCAATTTTCGGGTGCCCAGTCCACATCCCAACCGTGAGTTTGATAGCCGTTATTCGCCAGGATATTTTGAACCTCGATAGCTGCTTTTACACTGTTGGATGGGTTGGATGTATCGCATACATATCCTGGTTCCCAAGGTTTCAGGTCATCAGACGTGGCACATAACCCATCTGCTTTGAAGTCTTTCGTCACGCGCCAACCGTTGGTGTAGGGCAGTCTAGCAAACTCTGTTGCCTTGTAGTTCGGGTAGCTTGTAATGTTCGGCAAATACTTTGCTAACACAGATAAGTTTTCCGTAAACATTGAGGCATCGTAAACAGGATCTTGATACGAGTTAAGCTGGTGGTCCCCGGTCGCATTACACTCCGCAGCACTGTTCGGTCCAAACTCATCCACGCAGTTGTGCACCATGTGATCGTAACTGTGGTTCGCAACAATATGACCAGTGTCTAATGCGAGCTTTAAGGCTTCTAGGGAACGGTCTTCATTCTCATCACCAATTCCATCTAAATGCCAAGCATTAAAGTAAAACGTCGCTTTGATATCTTCCTGGTTAAGTACTTGAATAACGTCAATAGATGCATTGATTGGTCCATCATCAAACGTTAGATAAATTGTGCCTTTAGAGTCGGTTTGAGCAAATGAGTGTTGTGATAGTGCGGCACTTACAAGCGTTGCAATAGCCAACTTATTAAATTTCATTCTCTATTCCTTTTAAGAAATTAATAACGACGTTGTCAGTAGTAAAATATTGATAATTTGAAAATTAATGTGATGTTTTAAATTATTTTATAACTTTTATCCTAGACCTAAATAATTACAAAAAAATAGGTGGTATTTTCTAAATTGGGATTGTGTTCACGAATAATGCAACCGGTTGCGCTTTTTTGTCTTGGTTATTTTTGCTACAGTTTTTGCAGGTTGAAATTTACACAACGGGAGTAAGGCTATGAAAAAGATCCTTTTATGCTGTAGCGCAGGGATGTCAACCAGTATGCTTGTTAAGAAAATGGAGCAAGCTGCTGAAAATAAAGGAATTGAATGCAAAATTGATGCGATGTCAGTGAATGCATTTGAAGATGCAATTAAAGAGTACGATGTTTGTCTTCTCGGGCCTCAAGTACGTTTTCAGCTAGAAGAGCTAAGAAAAACGGCGCAAGAGCATGGTAAAAACATTGACGCGATTTCTCATCAGCATTATGGAATGATGAAGGGAGAGGAAGTACTAGAGCAAGCATTAGAATTAATTAACTAAACCATAGTTTTAAATTAAAAAGATAACTGTACATCAAATATAAATATTTGATGCGGGATTCTTTTGCCTAAAATAAGGATGGATTCTATGAAGCTTTATGACGCAATTATAGGCGCAGTCGAAAAGCATATAGCCCCTATAGCAGCTAAAGTGGGGAATCAGCCCCATGTTCGCGCAATGAGAGACGGTTTTATTGTCGCAATGCCGTTTATTATTGTCGGTAGTTTCATTTTGATTTTTGCATTCCCCCCATTTGCCGAAGATACAACCTTTACTTTTGGTCGAATTTGGCTCGATTTCGCCACTACACATTTTGATACCATAATGATGCCCTACAACATGTCGATGGGGATCATGACCATTTTTGTTTCGCTGGGCGTTGCTTATAGTTTAGCGAAGGCTTACAAGATGGATGGGATCACGAGTGCTGTATTGTCACTAATGTCTTTTTTACTCATTGCGGCCCCAGCTAAAGATGGCGCGTTGTCTATGTCTCACATGGGCGGAACCGGGATCTTCACCGCAGTGATGTGTGCATTTTTCTCGGTGGAGCTCTACCGTTTTATGAAAAAGCACAATATTACGATTCGCATGCCAGAGCAGGTGCCACCGGCGATTGCGCGATCATTTGAAGTATTGCTACCAGTCTTAGCGATATTCATTACCTTATATCCACTTAGCCTTTTCGTACAAACCCAGTACGACATGCTGATTCCAGACGCTGTTATGGCTATCTTTAAACCGCTAATTAGTGCGTCTAACTCATTGCCTGCCATTATTGGCGCTTTATTGCTTTGCCAGCTGCTTTGGTTTGCGGGTATTCATGGTGCTGCAATTGTTGTTGGACTGCTTTCTCCAATCTTTTTGACCAACATTGGTGCCAACATTGAAGCCTTTGTTGCAGGTGAACCGATTCCAAACGTATTTACTCAACCGTTCTGGGATTTTTACATCTTTATTGGCGGCTCTGGTGCAACACTTGCTCTTGTTATGCTGATGTCGTTTAGCCGTTCTGTTCACCTTAAGAGCATTGGTCGAATGAGTGCGGTGCCTGGCTTTTTCCAAATCAACGAACCAGTGATCTTCGGTAGCCCAGTTGTGATGAACCCGACCTTGTTTATCCCGTTCGTCTTCGCTCCAGTCATCAACGCTACGATTGCGTATTTTGCTGTGCATGTCGGCTTTGTGGGTATGGGTGTCGCTACAACACCTTGGACAACACCGGCACTGATAGGTGCTTCGTGGGGTAGCGGTTGGACCTTTGCGCCAGTATTGCTCGTCATTGGTTTATTGATTCTTGATCTAATCATCTACTTCCCATTCTTCAAAATGTTTGAGAAGCAAATGTTGGAGCAAGAACTACCAACGACGAAGGAAACTAAAGGTGACACGCAGCCGTCAGGCGAAGGCGTTACTGCTTAACTGTGCTTAATGGGCCGCAATTACCGCGGCCCGATTTTCGGAGAGAAAATGATGGAACAAGAATTGGTTGTAATGGAGATCATTTGCAATGCTGGTGAAGCCAGAAGTTTAAGCTACGAGGCATTGCGTTTATCTCGAGAACAAGATTTTGAAGCGGCTGATGAGAAGCTCTCTCAAGCAAGAGAGTGCATTAATAAAGCCCACTTAATACAGACTCAGCTTATTGAAGAAGATCAGGGAGAAGGGAAAGTCCCGATGACGTTAGTGATGGTGCATGCTCAAGATCACCTGATGACTACGATTTTGGCTCAAGAGATGGCTGTAGAAATCGTCGCACTGAACAAAAAAATCTCGAACAAGTAAAGGGGGATGAAAATGTCTAGAGAGGCGATCAAACTTGCCATTATTGGCGGTGGTAGTAGCTATACCCCGGAATTGGTTGAAGGGGTTATTAAGCGCTTAGAATATTTACCCGTTAAGAAGATTCATTTTGTGGACATTGAGTCAGGAGCTGAGAAGCTTGAGATCATCAAAGGATTGGCTCAGCGAATGGTCGATAAAGCCGGAGCAAAAATTGAGATAAAAGCCGGTTTCGATCGCCGTGCTGCGATAAAAGATGCGGATTTTGTGATGACGCAGTTTCGTGTTGGTGGCCTTGCTGCACGCGCTAACGATGAGCGAATCCCAATCAAGTACGACGTCATCGGCCAAGAAACAACGGGCCCTGGTGGTTTTGCTAAAGCACTGCGAACCATTCCGGTCATTCTGGATATCTGTAAAGACATTGAAGAGTTGGCTCCAAACGCATGGATGCTCAATTTCACCAACCCAGCGGGTTTAGTTTCCGAAGCGGTCAGTAAGTACACCAAAGTAAAGAGTATTGGTTTATGCAATGTGCCCGTTTCAATGGAAATGATGATTGCAGAAATGATGGAGTGCGAGCCAAAAGAGCTGCAACTTGAGTTTGCTGGGTTAAACCATCTCGTGTGGGTACACAAAGCATGGCTCAATGGGGAAGATATTACTCAAACGGTATTAGAGAAAGTCGGTGATGGTGCCAACTTCAGTATGAAGAATATCTGGGAAGAGCCGTGGGATCCGGCATTTCTAAAAGCACTGGGGGCGATACCATGTCCTTATCATCGTTACTTCTACCAAACTGATGCCATGCTTGCTGAAGAGAAACAAAGTGCCGATGAAAAAGGCACTCGTGCTGAGCAGGTAATGGAAACAGAAAATGCGCTATTTAAGCTCTATCAAGATCCTACCCTCGATCATAAGCCGAAAGAGTTAGAGGAGCGGGGTGGTGCTTATTATTCTGATGCATCACTGAACCTAGTTGATTCAATTTATAACAATCGTAATAGTATTCATGTTGTTAACGTTTTAAATAATGGAGCGATCAACGGCCTACCTGACGATGCTGTGATTGAATGTAGTGCCGTGATTGGTAGCTGGGGGGCGAAACCTCTTGCGGTTGGCGAGTTGTCAAACAATATCAAAGGATTACTCCATCAAGTTAAAGCGTATGAGCAGCTAACAATAGAAGCTGCTGTCGAAGGTAATTATGACAAGGCGCTTATGGCATTAACCAATAACCCATTGGTGCCTGACATTGGCCGCGCCAAGTCAATCCTGGATGATATCCTAGCGGTGAACGCTCCGTATTTACCTCAATTTAAACTAACGACGTTGTAAGACAAGGAAGGGCGCCGATGAAAGTCATTTTTAATGCTGATGATTTTGGTTTAACGAGAGGTGTAAATAGCGGCATCGTTAAAGCTCATCAGCAAGGTGTGGTTCATTCAACCACCATGATGGTGGGTATGGATGCTGAGCAACATGCCTTAGAACTAGCTCGCCATAATCCAGACTTGAAAATTGGCGTTCATCTTAGGTTTACAGCAGGTGTGCCTATAACGAAGCATCCTAACTTGACCAACGGCCGAGCGCACTTTATCAACTATGACGAACTTTGGAGTAAGCAGGACTTCGAAACTCAGGTCATTTATGATGAAGCAAAAGCTCAGGTGGAACATTTTTTATCGCTTGGGTTAGAGCTAAGCCACTTAGATAGCCATCATCACGCGCATACTCACCCTCAAATTTTGCCCGTTATTAAAGAAGTAGCGAATGAATACAGAGTGCCACTGCGGGGCACTGGCTTGTGTCAAGAATCGATGACAATCAGGTATATCTTTACTGATGAGTTTTATGATCAAAAAGTGAGCTTGGATGGCTTAATGGCACATCTATTGAGCTTAAAAGCTGACTATGACTTGGTTGAGGTGATGTGCCACCCGGCAGAGGCCGATCAGGCGCTTATCTTAAAGAGTGGCTATGCGCTTCAGCGAGAGCTAGAGTTACAAGTTCTTACCTCTCCCATTTTAAAAGAACAGTTAGCTCATCATGGCATAACTGTCACGGATTACTCTGAGCTTGTTTCTACCAATCAAATGGTCGGTGTATGATTAAAGGCTGCCAGCTTCGCCCCCTATAGCACCTTACGAATTGCTGGCAGCCGTTCTACACAAACGAATATTTAATAACAATTGCAGTTGGACCCAATAGCATTATGGCAAGGATTAAAGATGTAGCCGAACTCGCCGGTGTAAATCGCTCTACCGTTTCTCGAATTATTAATGGAGAGGGGAAATTTCGCGAGGAAACTCGAAAAAAAGTAGAGCAAGCTATGGCGCAATTGAATTATCGTCCTAGTGCAATTGCTCGTTCACTCGCAACCTCATCCAGTAATATGGTTGGGTTATTGGTGACTTACTATACGGGGGGCTTCTTTGGCGAGATGATGGAGCAGGTTCAGACCGAGCTGGATATTCATAAGAAGTTTTTGATTACAGCTCAAGGCCATCATTCTGCACAAGGTGAAAAAGAGGCAATTCAGCGTTTTAATGATTTACGTTGTGACGGCTATGTACTTCATAGTCGTTATTTGTCAGATGATGACTTACGTGAATTAGCTAAACAGCCAACACCTTTCGTTCTTCTGGATCGCTACGTGGAAGGAATAGAAGAGCGTTGTGTTACCTTTAACCATCATCATGCAAGCCGTATTGCCGTTGAGCACCTTTTAGCTGGTGGTCATCGAAAGATTGCTTGTATTGCCGGTCCATCCCAACGTCATAACAGTGTATTGAGAAAGCTTGGGTATATTGATGCAATGAAGGATGCTGGTATAGATATTGATGAAAGCTGGTGTGAAGAAGGGAATTATGGTCGGCAAAGTGGTTATGATGCAATGGCTGCAATTTTACAACGACACCCTGATGTGACGGCTGTCTTTTCGTGCAGTGAAGAAATGACGGTTGGCGCAATGCAGTACTTACACGAGCACAGTATTTCTGTACCAGAGCAAATCTCATTAACTAGCTTTGACAGTGTTGATCTTTGTGAAAGTCTTTACCCTACAGTATCAGCAGTGCACTTTCCTATCAGTGACATGGCCCGTGTAGCGGTACAAACGTTAATGGGGCTAGTCAAAGATCAAGAAGTAATAGACAAGCCAGTGTTCGAGGCCAAGCTTAAAATACGCAAAGCAGATCGCTCCTTAAAGTAGCTTACTTCTATCTAATTAAGTGAGTCGCTTAGAAATAACGGTTTGATGTTTTGATAGTTACTGATGAATTTATTCACAAAATTTACTAGTATTCTAACTCTCTTAAGAAATATAAATCAGTAGTGAATAAGTGGCAGCCATTAAACTAACGGTCGATCGTATTCAACCCGGATTACATATCCGTCTTCCGCTAAAGTGGAACGATCACCCCTTTCTACTCAATAGCTTTAAGATTAAAGACCAAGAGCAAGTCGAGATGATCCGCCACCTCGGCGTAAAGTTCGTTTACTTTAATCCAGAGCAAAGCGATGCCGTTCCACTCCCTGTTGATCAAAGACAAGCTGACAGAGTAACAAATGAAGCGTCGTTAGATCATGAAACTCAAAAAATGTGGCAAGAAAAACAGAACCGCATAGAAAAGTTAAGTGCATACCGTCGACGCGTGATTCAGTGTGAAAAAGAGTTTGAGCGCTCTCTGGCACGTATGCGTTCAGTCATGACTAAAATCCGTAACCGTCCGACAGCAGCAGTTGATGAAGCAAAGCTTCTTATTGAAGATATCGTCGAGAAGTTAATGTGCGATGATAATGTTACGTTACATCTGATGAACGGAAAAAATGAGTTTGAAGATATTTATTTCCACTCATTGAACGTGGCTGTTATCTCGATGATGATTGGCCGTGCTAAAGGGTACTCAGCAGCACAGTTGAAAGAGCTTTCCTTCTCCGCACTATTCCATGATATCGGGAAAATAAAAATCCCGACTGCAATATTAAGAAAGCAACTACCTCTAACAGAGCCAGAAACCAACTACTTAAAGTTGCACACTAAATATGGCGTCGATCTTGCGAGTCAAATCGAGGCTTTTCCCGAAGTCGCGAGAATTGTGATCGCGCAGCACCATGAGCTAAGAGATGGGTCTGGTTATCCTAAAGGCCTGAAAGGAGATGAGATCAACGAGTTTGCTCAAATTATTGCTCTAGCCAATGCGTTTGATAACTTGTGTCATACACCGATAGTCTCAGATCAAAAGATTCCTTATACCGCACTCTCTCATTTATATAAGAACTGTAAACACCTATATAAAGAAGAGAACCTGAACATCCTAATTAAGTTTATGGGCGTGTTTCCTCCGGGTACCGTAGTTCATCTTTCTAATAATATGGTCGGCCTGGTTATCTCAGTGAATGCATCGCATTTATTATTCCCGAATGTCTTGGTTTACGATCCATCAGTACCAAGGACGCAAGCGCCAATCATTGATCTTGCCTCAAAAGATATAAAGATAGTTAACGCGATTCATCCGTCAAAATTACCGGATAAAGTAAAAGAGTATCTAAATCCGCGTTCGCGTATTTCTTATTTCTTTGATAGTGATGAGTAGTTATCCACAGCTTTTTGTGGGTAAATTGTATAAATCCTGAGTGTTATTTCTGGGTAATTTTAGGGTTGGATGGAAAGTATCCATTTGGCATGTTTTTTTAGAAAAAATGCATTTTTAGTATTGCCAAAGAAAATCTTCTCCCTATAATGCGCATCCATCGACACGGCAGACGCCACAAGGCTTTAGTAGGGTCGAAGAGGTAAAAAGCTTCTACAAAAAATTAGTTTAAAAAAGTGTTTGACACTAACAACTAAATCGCTAGAATGCTCCTCCGCTTTGAGAGAAAAACTTCTCGCAAAGCAAGCTCTTTAACAATATAGACCTATCAATCTGTGTGGGCACTCGTTGATGATAATCCAATTAGA
>NZ_JAWOTF010000036.1:0-22923 GCF_033338735.1 Vibrio sp. Vb1127
ACATGGGTATCACGCACGTTGTTCGTGGCGAAGACCACATCAACAACACGCCTCGTCAAATCAACATCTACGAAGCACTAGGTGCGCCAGTACCTACATTTGCACACTGTGCAATGATCCTGGGTGATGACGGCGCGAAACTGTCTAAACGTCACGGCGCTGTATCAGTCATGCAATACCGCGATATGGGCTACCTGCCTGCGGCACTAAACAACTACCTAGTGCGCCTTGGTTGGTCTCATGGTGACCAAGAAATCTTTTCTCAAGAAGAGATGATCAATCTATTTAGCCTAAACGCAGTATCTAAGTCAGCGTCTGCTTTTAACACTGACAAACTGCAATGGTTGAACAACCACTACATCAAGAACTCAGATCCTGCGTACGTTGCTGAGCATCTACAATGGCATCTACATCAACAAAAACTAGACGTAACGAATGGTCCTGCTATTACTGACGTGATCAAGCTGGTGGGTGAGCGTTGCAACACACTAGTTGAGCTAGCTGAGCAAATCCGTTACTTCTATGAAGATTTCTCTGAGTTTGAAGCGGGCGCAGCGAAGAAACACCTGCGTGGCGTGGCTAAAGAGCCTCTAGAACTTGCATTAGCGAAAGTGGAAGCACTAACTGAGTGGACGACAGCGAACATCAAAGATGGCGTTATCGCAGCAGTATGTGAAGAGTTGGAAATCGGCATGGGCAAAATCGGTATGCCATTACGTGTTGCTGTAACAGGCGGCGGTCAGTCTCCTTCTGTCGATGCAGTAATGGAGCTGGTTGGAAAAGAGCGTTGTATTGCTCGCATTAAGATGGCGCTTGAGTTCATTGCTGAGCGTGAAGCAAACGCATAATTGCTTTGAACTGAACGTTCTTTTGAATAAATAGTCACAAAGCCGCGGTGAGCAACCGCGGCTTTTTTGTATCTTCAATTTAGATAACGAGAAACTTTCTCTCATATTGGTGAATGAAGAGATGGTTTCACCTGTAATTTACCTCAATATGGATAAGATTTTTTAATCCAAATATCGTTGGCATGAATAAAAAATGAGCGATTACATATCAAATATCTGATTGATTTTTATCCATGTTCCTTAAAGTTCCATTTTATTTGTCTCATTTTTAAGAAAAATCTTTGCTTTAGCTATGTTGTTCCAAAAATTAAAGCAAACGTTTGCGTCGTGGTTGCGTGGGGATTTTTTTGCTTAAGATCACATGTTGTCGAGATTTTTGATGACAATAAATTGACAGAATTGGGATTTTTCTCGCGATTTCTTAGCGTTATAGTTCATCCCGTCAGCGATACCGAGATGGCGATATGTATCTCTGAACAGGAAATGTACGTAAGTTGCTTCCATAAAAAAAATGCATGTGCATAAAAAGAAGCTGACTAAGTATCTCACTCAAGGAATGAATAAAAAGAATTGAAATACAACGTCAGTCAGACGGCGCATTTCGGCATCTAACAAAAGAACTTCTTTAGAGGAATCAATAATGAAAAAATTAGCAGCGGTAATTTCAGCGTCTCTACTTATGGCTTCAGCAGCACAAGCAGAAGTATACGTTGGTGGTAAGATGGGTAAGTCATGGATGGAAGACGCGTGTGTAGCGGGCCAGGCTTGTGACAAAGACGATTCTACTCTTGGCGCTTTTGTTGGTTACGAAATGAATAAATACTTCGCAGTAGAAGCGGGTTTCGACAACATCGGTGATTTTAACCAAACTTCTTTCGGTGGCCACGTAGAAGCAATCACTCTTGCTCCTAAATTTAGCCTACCAATCACTGAAGACATCGCACTTTACGGTAAAGTGGGTGGCGCTTACGTAATGTTTGATGGCAAAGATGATTACTCTTACCTAGGCGCAGCTGGTCTTGAATTCAACCTAAGCCAAAACGTAACAGCTCGTGCGGAATACCAAACACTGACTGACATCAGCAACGATGTAACTCGTGCGACAGGTAACACTGCAACACTAGGTGTTTCTTTCAAATTCGGCGGCAACGATGAGCCAGTAATCGTAGAAGAGCCAGTTGTTGTTGAAGAAGTGGTTGTAGAAGAAGTGGTAGAAGAGCCAGTTGTAGTTACGAAAACATTCGAAACTCAAACAATTGGCACAGGTAGCTTCGATCTAAACAGCACAACTCTAAAACCAGAGAGCGCTGCAAAACTTGATAACCTAGTTGCTTTCCTAAACGAGCACCCACAAGCGAACGTTGAAGTTGTAGGTTACACAGATACGTCTGGTCCAGCAGCTTACAACCTAAAGGTTTCTGAAAAACGTGCTGAGTCTGTTGCTAACGCACTCGTTGAAAAAGGTATTGATTCATCACGTATCCAAGCTCGTGGCGAAGGTGAAAATAACCCAATCGCTTCAAACGACACTCGTGAAGGTCGTCAACAAAACCGTCGCGTAGAAGTCGTTGTTCCAGAATTTGAATACCAAGTTCAGCAATAAGCTCCTATTCGACCGTAGTATAGAAGACTGAAGCTGAAAGCCCCAAAGAGTTCGCTCTTTGGGGCTTTTTATTTCTCTTTAAAAACTGACTGAAATGTTCAAAGTGGCTAGGTATTACTTAAGATCAATGCTGTTTAAACGCCCCATGAATGTCAGGATCTCCAAGTTATCTTTATGTGCTTCTAACAACGCTTTTTTGGTTTGCATGTAGGCGGCAAGTTTGCCGTACTTACTAATAGAGCGAACCACCGTTTTATATTTATACTCACCGTCATCATTGAACTCTCGCCACTTGGCGATGTAACACGTATCTCGGTTGTCAGGGTTTTCAAGAGTAGGGTTAGGCTTGTGAACGATTTTAGGCTCAACGCTATGTGGAAGCCTAGTCATTAGGTAAGGGTCTTTCAAAAGACGTCGCCAGAATTTGCCCCACATTTGCCGGCCTAACTCGTTTCTCAGCTTAATGGCTTTTTGTAAGCCTTTCTTTTCTCCAATACGAACAAATCCTACCGAGCGGTGTAGTACCGTATCCTCGGGGGTATGGATATGTATCTTAAAGGCTGTCTTGCCTTTAGAAATAAAGCGGTGTCCAGTGTTAGTTATTAAATTGCTCTTAGACATAGTGCTAACTAATAATTTTATTAATAGCTAAAAGGGTAAGCAAAACTCATAGATAATTAAAGTAATAAAATACAAAACTGTAAATAGGGCTTGTTGAAATGATTTCAAGGGGAAGAAGTCAGATCAGTAGAAGGCTTTATCCCGTAACCGAAACACCCGATCCGATCATATTGATTACTGGGAAGATTACCTAACACGATGTACTAGGGGGAGCAGTGCGAGGCTTGAAATTGAAGATACAAAAAAGCCTTAGCTCAAGTGGGAGCTAAGGCTATGATATGGCGCCCCCAGTAGGATTCGAACCTACGACCTGTCCCTTAGGAGGGGACTGCGCTATCCAGCTGTGCCATGGGGGCGTAATACCAATAGTTGCAGTTCATTGCACTGTTTTACTGAGTTCAAATCTAGCAATCTACCAGATCTGTATCAGCATCACGTTGAACGATTCGCTACGGTCATTGGTATAATCAAATAAGATGCGCTGCCTATGATATTCAAAAGTGAGCATATCTCAAGACTTAATGTTTGCTTTTATAGGATCTTGTTCATTACGTCGCCAATTTGAACGCTAGATGCTAAATTTGGCTGATCAATCGTCAGTTCCGCTTCGTGTTCGTATATGCGTGATACCGTTAATGTAATTTCGCTTTGCGAGACTTTGTTTCTTGGCAATCCATTTTGGTCGATAAACGACGCGGTGTGCCAAAGCTGCAATTTGTCTCCCTCTTTTACGCCGTGCATACGGCCGAGATCCATCGTTACGGTATTACCGAAGACTGCCACAACCTCTGGCAGTGTAATTTTGCAAGATAGCTCCGACTCCAGATCCAACATAATATTGCGACTAACGCGAAGCATCATCTCGCCATAGGTCGATGCCCAAAAACGTGCACTACGAGTGTCCACTTGACTCGTCTTAGCAAATGGCCAACGCGCGACCTCACGGTAGGCTTTGTTGAAGATTTCATGGCCAGTTTTACCATCAAATACTTTCATTTCTAACGCAAACTGACGATTGATGATGTCATCTTGCAATAGTTGAGATTCGACCGTTGCAGTGAGATCGGTAATGACCCCTCCAATGATGTATTGTGCGCCATTGTCTTGCGCGATCATTTGAGTGCGAGCAGGATAGTTGCTGCTTATTGAGTAGTCCGTTGTACCAACAGACACAAAGCTGCGTGAGGTTTGATCAAGTTGACGGTTCACTACGTGGCTAAAATCGTCACCAACTTGATAAATTTGTCCCATCACTGCTTGTTGTGGTGATGCGACCTCAATATTGCCGACCAGCATTGTCTTTTTGTATTGATCGGTGTGGCAACCCGTTGCCGATGGATAAATATCAACGCGGATTTTTACCTCGACTTTACCGCGACGTTTGCGTTCAGACTCCACCAAAATGTAACGGACTTCATGATTGGTAAACTGGTATTCGTTGCGACTTTCTTCTAACAGCGGCATCAAGTTGCTAATACTGCCAATATCTGCGCCCGAAAAATTGACGGCTTTGAACAGCGCGTCTTCCAACGCATGGAGCCTTGCCGTCTCTTCTGAAGAAACGATGGTGGCAACGCCTGTGACTTCATACCAAGATGCCATTACCTTAAAAGGCAGAAGCATCACTAAAGTGATTGAAAACAGACTGTTTAATATTTTTTTCATTGGTTACAACCGTTCGGGTATAAATATTGCTTTAACAAATTCAGTGAAGTTTGGTGGGTTTTTCTTCGTTAGGCAAACAAAGAAAAGCAAAGACTGTTCCAATATTCACTTTCTTGGAAAGGAATTAATAAAGAACGGTATCACCTAAGATTATCTGGAGAATCAAACCATGAAAAAGTGGCTTGTCGCTGCATCGATGATGACGCTTCTGACATCGTGCGCGTACTCACCGATTTACAATGGTAAAGAACCTTACTCGGGAAGCCAGTTCATGCTGATGGATAGTCCGCGTCATACGATGGACTTTTTCATTGAGAGCATGACAGAAGACCTGATGGTTTCTAATGTGGCAGTATCAGCGCGGACACCGATTGCGATTACCTCGTTTGTTGATCTACAAAATATGGATGCAACAAACTGGTTAGGTAACTCGGTCTCTGAAGGTTTTATCCATCAGTTTCAGCGCCGAGGGTTTAAAGTGGTTGATTTCAAAACTACGGGCTCTATTCAAGTGACGCAACAGGGCGATTTTGCTTTAAGTCGTGATTGGCAAGATTTAGCTCAAGAGCAGCAAATTCAGTATGTATTGACCGGAACGATGCTGCGCCAAGAGGGGGGAGTGCTTGTCAATGCACGCGTGGTTGGCATGCAAAGCCGTGTAGTTGTAGCGACAGCGCAAGGTTTCCTTCCGGCTGACCGTATTGGGCGTGACTTAGATACGTTAAATAGCATCCGCACACAAGATGGTGTGTTGATTCGTTCTGACCCTACCATTCGTCAGCCGTACACTGTGATTCTCCGTCCATAGGATAGAAGCATGAAGAAGTTATTATTTATTGTTGCCACACTGATATTGGTTGGGTGTCAGCCATTACAACAGATGCGTCAAGATGAAATCTTAGTGGCGGTGGGCTACGCCAGCGTCAGTGAGCAAACAGGCCGCACAGTAGAAGAAAAGCGTGTACGTGCAATGCGCGCATCAAAAATTGATGCTTATCGTGAGCTAGCAGAGCAAGTTTATGGCATGCGTGTTAGTGGACGTGCAGAGCTGCAAGACCAGCGTTTGGGTATTGAAAGCACCACTGGTGCCGTCGATGGTGTAATTCGTGGTGCAGAAGTTGTGCGTAGTTATCTTGTTGAAGACAGTTATGTGACTGAGCTGCGTCTGGATATCCGTAAGATGGATAAGCTACGTGATTATGGAGAAGTTCAGCAAGTGCCTGAGAAGCGTCAGCAAACTTTGTTTTAAACCATTTCACTAGACAGATAATCTTTTTGAGCGGCTGATTGGTAACAATGAGTCGCTTTTTTATATCTACGTGAGCGCGGGAATTGAGGGTAGGAGTGACGTTTAAGCTTTTATATTGGTGCCAAGCGTCGAGATGGTGTGGGTTTTTCCGCCCGCATTGTAGGTCATGCCAACTTTGCCATGAGTTCGCTGGAGCATGTTGTTGAGTTTATTGAAGCTCAGCTGTGCGCGACTAAGCGATTCGCCATTTACTTGGTTAACTTGTTGACAGTCGAGGACGATCGATTGGATTTGAGCAACAACCTGACTTAGGTGCTCATCTTCAGTAAGTTGATTGACGTGCGGGTGAGAGGCGATTCGCTGATCAGTTGTTCTGAGCTGATCAATGAGCGTCATCTTCTGTTTGGCAATGTTCTCAATCTCGGTAGAGACACGCGCCGTTATTGCTTGTGTTTCTTGGCGTAAAACAGCGGAAAGTGCCTTAGCATTTTCTAGCTGGAAATTAACGAGATCGACTAATGCTGCCATAAAATACTTACCTTCGGCCTAAGTCAGTTAGCTTTTGCCTTGCAATTCGTTTTCAAACTTAATCATGTTGTCAGCCAATTTTTCAGGATCGACTTTGTATGAACCGTTTGTGATAGCTTCTTTGATTGCTGCAACTTTGGCGCTGTCATATGCCGGAGAAGCTGCCATATCCTTCTGGAGTTTACTGACGGCTTTACTTTGCTGGCTGAGTGATACTGCGTCTTGTTGCGCTGGCGCCTTTTTTGATTCTGTCGTGCTGGTAGCATTGGAATCGTTACGTGCAGGTGCGCGACTTGTTGTCGTCATCATTTGCCCTGAACGTATATTATCTATACCTGCCATGTTTAACCTTTGCCTTGTATCGTAATACTGGTATCCAGACTATCGACCAGCGCAAAAATAACTTTAGTCATTTTTTGCATTTTTATTGATCAGTTTAAACACGCTACCAGTGGGTATTAAAAATTAACAGTGATTTCCGCAATGTCAGTCACTATGCCTTCTATTATACGTTGCGACTTATCATTTTTCACTCTTACTTGATCGCCAGCTGAACCATCCTGCAATGCTGTGCCTTGCGTTGTGATCGTCATGCCAGAATTCACCGCTTTGATAATGACCTTTTCATTTCGGCATACCACACAAACATCATTTCTCTCTACGACATCGCCTAAGCGAACATTACGCTTTAGCTTTGCCCCAACCACTTGATCGTAGCTAGAAAATCCATCTTTACGAAAGCGCTGTAGCTCGATCATGGAAGTGGTAACATCCGATGCGCTGACGATTTCTCCTCTCCCTAGTGTTCGTGTAGCGACGATCATTGGTACTGATACCGAGATCCTCACAGGGACATAGACTTTCCAGTCATCCGGTTGGCATTCCACTAACACATTGATGTTACTTCTCGTGCTGCTGGTGGAAGAGGCAGATGTATCTAACGGAACAGGGCAATCCGTTGCTTTTATTCTCGAGTCGATCTCTGCCGCATTAACAGATAGCTCGCCACCATCAGGCTGATCAACCGTAGCAAGAATATGTTGTTCTGCTGCTGTTTTTATTTGCTCGATCTGATTATCTGAAGCTGAATGAACAAAAAAGCTAAACATACTGAGCAAAATGCCGATAGACTTAGCGTACTTTGTAATTAGCGCTCTACATATTGTCATAGTCAATGGTGTCGAAGTGAAAGTGAAATACGCCATACTGTCTCCCTGGTATCGTGCTTGCCAGTGGTAGAGTATCATTTAAAAACAAAAAGTTTGAGATGGAGATGAGCATATGACGGGGATTCTTGACTCGGTGAATCAGCGTACGCAACTCGTCGGTCAGAACCGATTGGAATTATTGACCTTTCGACTGATGGGCCGACAGCGCTACGGCATTAACGTATTCAAAGTGAAAGAAGTACTACAGTGCCCTAAGCTGACTTCAATGCCAAATCTACACCCTCTGGTTAAAGGTATCGCTCATATCCGCGGCCATACCGTGTCCGTTATTGATTTGAGCCTGGCAATTGGTGGCCGCCCAACCACTGATTTAGATAAATGTTTTGTTGTTATTGCAGAATTTAACCGTACGATCCAAGCATTTTTGGTATCATCGGTTGAGCGTATTATCAATATGCATTGGGAAGCGATTTTGCCACCGCCAGACGGCGCAGGTAAAGCGCACTACTTGACTGCCGTGACAAACATTGACAATGAGCTGGTTGAAATCCTTGACGTTGAAAAAATCCTGGCAGAAATTGCGCCAGTTGATGAAACGATGGATTCCGCTATTGGCGAAGAAATCGCACAAGCAGAACAAGAAAAGCCTATTGTACGCCGCATACTGATTGCTGATGACTCGACGGTCGCGCGTAAACAGGTAGAGCGTGCGATTACATCCATCGGTTTTGAGGTCGTATCTGTCAAAGATGGCAAAGAAGCGTACAATAAGTTGATTGAAATGGCTCAAGAAGGCAATATCTACGATCAAATTTCGTTGGTTATTTCCGATATTGAAATGCCAGAAATGGACGGCTATACCTTAACGGCTGAAATTCGCAGACATGCCGATTTGAAAGACCTTTATGTTATCCTCCATTCTTCATTAAGTGGTGTATTCAACCAAGCTATGGTTGAGCGTGTAGGTGCCAACACCTTCATTGCGAAATTTAACCCAGATGAGTTGGGTAACGCGGTTAAATCTGCATTAACACAATAAAAGAGACATTAATGACTGCTATTACAATCAGTGATCAAGAGTATCGTGACTTTAGCCGTTTTCTAGAATCGCAATGTGGCATCGTGTTAGGTGATAGCAAGCAATACCTCGTGCGTAGCCGACTGAGTCCTTTAGTGACGAAGTTTAAGCTCGCATCGTTATCAGATTTGCTACGTGATGTTGTTACAGGGCGTAATCGAGAATTACGAGTCGCCGCTGTGGATGCGATGACGACTAACGAAACCTTGTGGTTTCGAGATACTTATCCGTTCACGGTTTTAGCTGACAAATTATTGCCAGAAGTAGCGGCAAGCAAGCGCCCAATTAAGATCTGGTCTGCTGCCAGTTCATCGGGCCAAGAACCGTATTCTATTGCAATGACGATCCTGGAAACGCAACAGCGCAAGCCGGGCTTGTTACCAAACGTGTCCATTACAGCCACAGATATTTCGGCAAGTATGCTCGAGATGTGTCGTGCAGGGGTGTACGACAACTTGGCTTTGGGTCGCGGGCTTTCACCAGAACGTCGTCGCACCTTCTTTGAAAATGCGGACGGTGGTCGCATGAAAGTCAAAGATAACGTCAAGCGTTTGGTGAACTTTCGTCCACAAAACCTGATGGACAGTTACGCACTGATGGGTAAGTTCGACATCATTTTCTGTCGTAACGTATTGATTTACTTTTCTCCAGAAATGAAATCTAAAGTGCTTAACCAAATGGCGAGCAGTTTAAACCCTGGTGGTTACTTGCTGTTAGGGGCATCAGAGTCGCTAACTGGTCTGACTGATAAATTTGAAATGGTGCGCTGTAATCCGGGCATCATTTACAAGCTTAAATAGCGGTATCTCTTCATTGATAGAAAAGCCTGACTTCGTGTCAGGCTTTTTTGTTTGTTACCTTTCTGCGCCGAGCGCTTCATGTATCACTCAATTAGTTGAAGCGCGTTTTTGCCTTGTGCCCTCAACACGGTGTATCTTTATTAAGTGAGCAAAGTGATACGACATGACATTCCAGTTACTTTGGCTCACTTATTGCTATTTCAATTCACGGTAACCACTAGGTTGGTGTAATGCTTTAGGTTTTGGCATGCTAATTGCTTTTTGGTTATCAATCACGGTCAGTTCTTAATTGTAGAGGCAAACATGGCTATATCTTTTGACAATGCACTAGGCATCCACCAGCACACGGTGGGCGTACGTGAGCGCAATGCAGAGGTGATTTCCACCAACATCGCACAAGCAAACACGCCTGGTTACAAAGCAAGAGGTTTAGACTTTGCGAAGGAATTGCAAGCGGCAACATCTGGGGCAAGCATTGGTCTTAGTCGCACAGATGGTCGGCATATTCCTGCCACTACAACGTTGGTTGGGGACAAGTTATATCGTCTTCCTACGCAACCAGATACGGGAGATGGCAACACGGTAGACTTGGATTTAGAGCGTAACTTGTTTATGCAAAACCAAATCAGACACCAAGCATCACTCGACTTTCTAGGCAGCAAATTCAAGAACTTAACCAAAGCAATCAAAGGGGAATAATTTAGATGAGCTTATTTAACGTTTTCAATGTGACAGGTTCTGCAATGAGCGCTGAATCCGTTCGTCTGAATACTACCTCAAGCAACTTGGCGAACGCCGACAGTGTCAGCAGCTCTGCGAAAGACACTTACAAAGCGCGTCATGCAGTGTTTGGTGCAGAGTTAAGTAACGCCATGCGTGGCGGTGATACGGTGCCAGTGAAAGTGATGGGTATTGTAGAAAGTGATAAACCGCTGAGTGCGGAGTACAACCCAGACCATCCCCTTGCAAACGAAGAAGGCTACATTTACAAGCCTAACGTCAATGTAATGGAAGAAATGGCAAACATGATTTCAGCTTCTCGTGCATACCAAACTAATGTACAGGTCGCTGATTCTAGTAAACAAATGCTGCTGCGTACGCTGCAGATGGGTCAATAAGGATAAGGGGGTAGCGTATGGCCGGAATTAACAACGTTGGTCAAAGCGGCTTGTCCTATATCGACCAGCTTAAAAGTCTACAAGAGAGTAACAAGAAAGCGGAAGAGAGCACGGGTAAGCAGGACCTAAAACAGGAAGACTTCTTATCATTGCTCACGAAGCAACTGTCTCAGCAAGACCCTTTTAAGCCGGTAAGTAATGACCAGATGATTGCGCAAATGGCTTCATTTGCGACCGTTGATGGCATTGGCAAGATGAACACTCAGTTTGAGAGTTTGAATTCGTCAATGACATCAAATCAAGCGTTACAAGCTTCCTCTTTGGTAGGGCGTGACGTATTGGTCCCAGGAGCAGCAGGTGTGAAGCAGGACGACGCACCAATGGCGGCAATGGTTAAGCTTTCACAATCTATCGATAATCTGTTTGTTCGTGTAGAGGATGAAGCTGGCCAACTGGTTCGTACCTTTGAGGTAGGGGCGAAACCAGCCGGCGACACGCGTGTGCTTTGGGACGGTAAAGATGAAAGCGGAAATCCACTGCCAGCTGGCAAATACAAAGTGAAAGCGTCTGGCTTAGTTGAGGGGGAGTCGCAAGAGTTCCCAGTATCGACGTATGCCAACGTAAACAGCGTATTGCTTGGCAAAGGTGACGGAAACGTATTACTCAATCTGGCTGGTTTTGAATCGCCAGTTCGACTTGCAGAAGTATTGGAAGTCGGCAAAGCGTAGTCATAGCTCGCTAGATTAGGAGATTTTGGAATGTCATATGTATCTTTAAGCGGTTTGTCCGCCGCCCAACTGGATTTGAACACCACCAGTAACAACATTGCGAACGCCAACACTTACGGCTTTAAAGAGTCCCGTGCTGAGTTTGCTGATGTCTACTCTAACTCTTTATTTACTAACGCAAAAACCACACCGGGTGGTGGTGCACAAGCAAGCCAAGTGGCACAGCAGTTCCATGAAGGCTCTAGCATTTACACCAACAACCCAATGGATTTGCGTGTTTCGGGGACAGGTTTTTTCGCTGTAGCGAAAGAGCGTCTAACTCCACAACAGAATGAACTGACACGTAATGGTGCATTTCACTTAAATAAAGAAAACTACATGGTGACCGCGAACGACGAGTTCTTATTAGGTTACCAAGTGGACCCAAGCTCTGGTGAGGTTTCTTCATACGAGCCACAACCCATCAATATTCCTGCTGAATTTGGTAAGCCAAAACAAACAGCAAACATTGAAGTGGGTGTGAACTTGCCAGCGAACGGCGATTTGAAAGATCCAACGCAGTTTGATTTTTCAGACCCAGATACATACAACCGTTCAACCTCTTCGACAATTTATGACTCGATGGGTCAGTCTTACAAGCTAACGACGTATTACTTGAAAGATCAGACTCAGCCAAATACATGGAACACTTACTACACCGTGACAGATAAAGAAGGTGAAAAGCCTTTAAATGTTGCGGCTGGTGATGCGCAAACGCCAACAGGTCATGTGGGGCATACCATGAAGTTCAACAACGATGGTACGTTGGCGAGCTTGAACAATGGTCAGCCAATCACTTCTGTGGCTCTGGGCGATCCGGCGACGAACACGACACCAGTCGATATGAATGGTGCCGATCCTGCGCAGACGCTTAACTTCGGCTTAGGCTCAGCAACACAGTTTGCGGCTCCGTTCGAACTGACTAAGTTTGACGAAGACGGTGCAACGACGGGCTTCCTAACCAAAGTTGACTTCGATGAAAACGGCAGCGTATTGGGAACTTACTCAAACGGTGAAAACGTTACATTGGGTCGTGTTGCTCTCGTACGTGTTCCAAACGAGCAAGGTCTGGATAAGAAAGGCGGCACTCAATGGGATTCAACGCAGTTCTCTGGTGACAAGATCTGGGGTGAATCAAATAAAGGCTCTTTCGGCACCATCAATAACGGTATGCTGGAACAGTCAAACATTGATATGACGCAGGAGTTGGTGGACCTGATCTCTGCTCAGCGTAACTTCCAAGCAAACTCACGTTCGCTCGAAGTACACAACCAACTACAACAGAATATCTTACAGATCCGCTAGAGCACTAGCTGGGTCATTCGATACTCTGCTTGAGTAAGCAATGGCGTGTGATTGCTTCTTAGTAATTACCGCTTTGTTCACTTTCATCATGACATTCATCTGATGCTTAGCCTGAATACACCTCACTCAGGCTAAGCATGCTTTGATCTACGATTTGCCGCTGTTGCCGCCGTATGGATCAAAACCTTGCCTCTCGTTACAGTTTTCTGCCCCTATTGACCTCTTTTAATTGTTGATTGTTAATTCAAAGTATTGATTGATAAGCCTATTTTTGTTTTGGCATAACTATTGCTTTTACTCCGTGTACAGAGAGATTTTTTGGAGTAATTTATGGATCGCGCACTGTTTCTCGCAATGAGTGGCGCCAAGCAAAATATGCAGGCACTACAATTGCGCGCTAATAACTTGGCTAACGTAAGCACGACCGGATTTCGGGCTGATTTAGCACAGGCTCGCTCAATGCAGGCTTATGGTGAAGGCCATCCTTCACGTGTGTTCAGCATGACAGAGCGTCCAGGGCATAACTTTGCTCAAGGTAGCGTGATTACAACAGGGCGTGATCTGGATGTGACGATTGAAGGCAGCGGTTGGATATCGGTACTCGATCACACAGGGAAAGAAGGGTTGACCCGTAACGGCAACCTAAAAGTCGATCAAAATGGCATGCTTACCAACGCAAGTGGTCATTTGGTGCTGGGTGAAAACGACGCGCCGATTACTTTGCCTATTCCTCTCTCCAAAATTGAAATCGGTCGGGATGGCACCATCTCTGTACTTCCTCAAGGTGCCCCGGCAGAAGAATTCCAAGCGGTTGATCGCATTAAGCTTGTTAAGCCTAATGATCAAAGCTTGTTTAAAGACACCAATGGCTTATTTCGCCATAAAACTCCAAACCAACCTTACGAAGCAGACGCGACTGTTAGCCTCCAGACGGGAGCGATAGAAGGCAGTAACGTGAATGCCGTAGGTGAAATGACCGCATTGATTGACTTACAACGTCAGTTTGAAATGCAAGTCAAGATGATGAGCACAGCTGAAGAAATGGATAAATCTTCAGATTCACTGCTTCGTATGAGTTAACAGAGTTAGAGGTTCACTATGCATCCAGCACTATGGGTAAGTAAAACAGGTCTAGACGCCCAACAAACCAACATTGCCACGATTTCGAACAACTTGGCGAACGCCTCTACTGTCGGCTACAAAAAGAGCCGTGCAGTATTCGAAGATCTGTTCTATCAGAACATCAACCAGCCTGGCGGCCAGTCATCTCAGAACACGGAACTGCCAAGTGGCTTGATGCTAGGTGCGGGTTCTAAAGTGGTTGCGACGCAAAAAGTGCACACGCACGGCAATGCACAGACAACGACCAACGCACTGGACATGATGGTGGAAGGCGACGGCTTTTTTCAAGTGACATTGCCGGACGGCAACATCGGTTATACCCGTAACGGTCAGTTCACGCTAAATGGTGAAGGCACGTTAGTCACGTCGGGTTCTGGCTACCCTGTAGAGCCTGAAATTGTGATTCCAGAAGATGCGATTTCTATTACTGTCGGTACGGATGGTGAAGTGTCGGTTCGCGTCCGAGGGCAGCAAGACAACCAAGTCGTTGGTCAGTTAACCATTACAGATTTTGTTAACCCGGGTGGCCTAGAGCCAATTGGTCAGAACCTTTACTTACCAACGGGGGCCAGTGGCGATCCACAAGAGGGTGTTCCTGGTTTGGACGGTTTGGGGGAAATTCGTCAATCCATGCTGGAAGCGTCCAACGTGAATGTAACAGAAGAGTTGGTCAATATGATCGAAGCCCAGCGCGTTTACGAAATGAACTCAAAAGTGATCTCGTCAGTCGATAAGATGATGAGCTTCGTTAACCAGCAATTGTAACGATTAAGAGCAAGATTTGAGGAGCTCACGATGAAACGTATTTGCCTACTCGCTTTGATTGCTACGATGTCGGGCTGTGCCATGTTGGAACCGATTGAAACGGATGAAGTGACACAAGCAACCACTGTGGTCGACGCAGTAGAAGGTGATAAATCGAAAGAAGAGAGCAGCGGTATTGTAGATACTTTACGTGGTAGGAGCGATCCGGTTGCTGGCGACCCTGCTTGGGCTCCAATTCATCCGAAAAACAAACCTGAGCATTACGCTGCTGCAACAGGTTCGTTGTTTAGCGCCGAGCACATTACCGATCTCTACGACGATTCTAAACCACGTGGTATTGGCGACATTATTACCGTAACACTTGATGAGACAACCAGTGCGACGAAAAGCGCAAATGCCGATTTATCGAAAACCAATGAAGCGCAAATGGACCCGCTTCAAGTGGGCGGAGAAGAGCTGAAAATTGGCGGAAAATATAATTTCTCTTATGACTTAAACAACTCCAACTCATTTGCAGGTGACTCTTCTGCAAAGCAGAGCAACAGCATCAGTGGTTACATCACTGTTGAGGTGATCGAAGTACTGGCAAACGGCAACCTCGTGATCCGCGGTGAGAAGTGGATGACGCTAAATACGGGTGATGAGTACATACGTTTAAGTGGCACTATTCGTCCGGATGATATTAATTTCGACAACACCATTGCATCAAATCGCGTTTCTAACGCAAGAATTCAGTACTCTGGCACTGGTTTGCAACAAGATATGCAAGAGCCAGGCTTCTTGGCACGATTCTTTAATGTAGCGCTATAACACGCCGTGCTGACGGCAATTTGACTGCAAGAGATAAGTAAGCATGAAAAAACTCCTTTTAGTACTGATGAGCGTTGCTCTGTTTTCTACCGTAGCCCAAGCCGCACGTATCAAAGACGTCGCGCAAGTGGCAGGTGTACGAAGCAACCAACTCGTGGGTTATGGTTTGGTTTCAGGCTTACCTGGTACGGGTGAAGCGAACCCGTTTACAGAGCAAAGTTTCGCCGCCATGCTGCAAAACTTCGGCATTCAGATGCCGCCGGGCACAAAGCCAAAAATTAAAAACGTTGCCGCAGTCATGGTTACGGCAGAATTGCCGCCTTTCTCTAAACCGGGTCAGCAAGTGGACGTGACTGTCTCTTCCATCGGAAGTGCTAAAAGTTTGCGTGGTGGCACCTTGCTGCAAACGTTCCTCAAAGGTCTCGACGGTCAAGTTTACGCGGTTGCTCAAGGTAACTTAGTGGTGAGCGGCTTCAGTGCTGAAGGCGCTGACGGTTCTAAAATCGTAGGTAACAATCCAACCGTTGGTCTTATCTCTAGTGGTGCGACAGTAGAGCGCGAAATTCCAAACCCATTTGGTCGTGGTGATTACATCACGTTCAACTTGCTTGAGTCAGACTTCACAACGGCTCAACGTATGGCGGATGCTGTAAACAACTTCCTTGGCCCACAAATGGCGAGCGCTGTTGACGCGACATCAGTGCGCGTGCGTGCTCCTCGTGACGTCAGCCAGCGTGTTGCGTTCTTATCGGCAATCGAAAACCTAGAGTTCGACCCAGCAGATGGTGCAGCCAAAATCATCGTTAACTCTCGCACGGGCACCATCGTAGTTGGTAAGCATGTGCGTCTTAAACCAGCAGCAGTAACGCACGGCGGCATGACGGTTGCGATCAAAGAAAACCTGAATGTTAGCCAACCTAACGGCTTTTCTGGTGGGCAAACCGTAGTCGTACCAGACTCGGATATCGAAGTCAGCGAAGAGCAAGGCAAAATGTTTAAGTTCGAACCAGGCTTAACGTTGGATGATTTGGTCCGTGCCGTGAACCAAGTCGGGGCTGCGCCTTCGGACTTGATGGCAATTTTACAAGCATTGAAGCAAGCTGGTGCCATTGAAGGCCAGTTGATCATCATTTAATGGTTAGGAGGTAGGTATAATGAACAATCCTAACGACATTGGTTTTATCCATGACATCAGTTCTCTGGACACTCTGCGTCAAAAAGCAGTGAAAGAGGGAAAAGATGGCGAGCAAGAAGCATTGCATGCGGCTGCTCGTCAGTTCGAATCTATTTTCACCTCCATGATGTTGAAATCCATGCGAGAAGCCAATGAGGGCTTTGAGTCCAACATGATGAACAGCCAAAACGAGAAGTTCTATCGACAAATGTTGGATGAACAGATGGCGAGTGAATTGAGTTCGTCTGGTTCAATGGGACTGGCCGATATGATTGTTAAGCAATTAACGGCTGGGCAAGGGAACGACAAAAAAGAAACGGCTATGCGTGATGCGGCAAACAATGCTGCGGAATATCGTCGTGTTGACCCGAAAAAAGCGCGCGAGATTGAACAGCGCTTGATTGAGTCTGGTCAGCTATCTCGACCAAGCAATGAACCCACTCGATTCGATTCACCAGAATCCTTTGTTAACTCGATGAAGCCATACGCGGAGAAAGCTGCGAAAGCCTTAGGTGTCGAGCCATCTCTGCTACTTGCTCAAGTCGCTTTGGAAACGGGGTGGGGACAAAAGGTCGTGAAGAACGCGCGTGGCAGCAGCAACAACTTATTTAATATCAAAGCAGATCGAAGCTGGCAGGGTGACAAAGTGACGACTCAAACTTTAGAGTTCCACGATAACACGCCAGTGAAAGAGACGGCAGCGTTTCGCTCCTACTCAAGTTACGAAGACAGCTTTAATGACTTTGTACGATTTTTGAATGACAACCCACGTTACGAGACAGCATTACAGCAACGCGGGAATTCAGAGTCGTTTATTCGCGGTATCCACAGTGCGGGTTACGCGACCGATCCGAATTACGCAGATAAAGTCCTGCAGGTGAAGGATAAAATCGAAAGTATGTAATGTTTCTGCGACAATTTATGACGTTCTCGAAGGCTTGCCATAGTGCAAGCCTTCACTTTATCTGGACATCTACGCCTTTCTATCACTTGGCACATCTTTTGCTTTTAATGTGTCTAGGTGATCGGTTTTGCCGATTTATATTTCGTTTTCGGGGGCATGTATGGCGTCAGATCTTCTGAATGTAGGTACTCAAAGTGTGCTTACTGCTCAGAGACAATTAAACACCACTGGTCATAACATTTCTAATGTTAATACAGAGGGTTATAGCCGTCAGTCTGTTATCCAAGGTACGAATGATCCGCGCATGTTTGGTGGTTCTACCTACGGCATGGGTGTGCATGTGGAAAATGTTCGCCGCTCGTGGGATCAGTTTGCCGTGAATGAACTGAACCTGTCGTCGACCAACAATGCCAACAAAACGGATACCCAAGACAATCTTGATATGCTCTCTAGCATGTTGAGTTCAGTGGCATCGAAGAAAATTCCCGAGAACCTGAATGAGTGGTTCGATGCGGTAAAAACCATGGCAGATACCCCGAACGATTTAGGGGCACGAAAAGTGGTATTGGAAAAGGCGAAAATCTTCTCTGATACATTAAATGATTTCCACGAAACCGTGCGAATGCAATCTGATGTCACCAATAAAAAATTGGATATGGGCATTGAGCGCGTTAACCAACTTGCGTTGGAAATTCGCGATATTCATCGACTGATGATGCGTACTCCCGGTCCACATAATGACCTGATGGATCAGCATGAAAAGCTAGTTACTGAGCTGTCAGAGTACACCAAAGTTACCGTAACCCCACGCAAAAATGCGGAAGGGTTTAATGTTCATATCGGCAATGGACACACTCTTGTTTCTGGCACGGAAGCAAGCCAGCTCAAAATGTTCGATGGCTATCCGGATGTTCATCAAAGACGATTAGCAATGGTGGAAGGGAATGGCATTAAAGCGATCAAGTCTGATGATATGGATGGCAAAATCGGCGCTTTACTTGAAATGCGCGACAAACACATCCCACAACTGCAAGATGAAATGGGCCGTTTAGCGACGGGCTTTTCCTACAAAATTAATCAGCTGCAATCTCAAGGTCTGGATCTCAACGGTAAGATAGGTAAAGACGTATTTACCGACGTGAACTCTGAGCTAGTGGCAAAATCTCGAGTTTTTGCTGCGCCTGACTCCCAAGCTGATGTTGCGGTTTACATCGAGGACATTTCCGCGATCAAAGGTGGTGAATATTCGCTGCGTTATGATGGCGATCAATACAGCGTGACAACACCGAAAGGTGAGCAAATGTCGTTGAACATCGACCGTTCGGATTCGTCATTTGTTCTGGATGGTATGAAAGTGCAAATTGGTGAAGGCCTTGCCGCCGGTGAGCGCGTATTGCTCCGCCCAACGAGAAGTGGTGCAGCCATCATAAAGATGGAAACCAATGATGCAAAAGCTATTGCCGCACAAAGTTATGAAGCCTCAACCACTTTTGCACAAGGTAACGCCAAGTTTAAAATTCGTGAGGCGGGGGATGTTAAAGAGTTTGAGGTTACCGTACAACCAGCCGACGAGAAGCACGATAAGCCGTGGTTAAAGATCACGGATAACAAGGGTAATTTACTATCGGACAAATACTCATACCCGTTAGATGAAGATAACCCGATGATTGAAATCTCAGTGCCGAAAAGCCATCCGCTGTATAAAAACGGCGATGCAACCGTGTTTGAGTTGAGCGAAGGCGCACTGATGAATGATAAATTCACCGCAAACTTGGTGCCTTCTGAAGGTGGTAACGGCAACTTGAGAAAAATGCAGAAGATCCAAACAGACAAGATGATGGATGGAAAATCCAGTACCTTGATCGATGTTTATCATAACCTCAATACCGAAGTTGGACTGAAGTCTTCTACAGCAAACCGTTTAGCCTCCGTCGCTCGTTTAGAGCATGAAGCGGCGCAAGAGCGCGTTGCTTCTATTTCTGGTGTTAACCTCGATGAAGAAGCGGCCAACATGATGAAGTTTCAACAAGCGTACATGGCTTCATCACGCGTGATGCAAGCGGCGAATGATACCTTCAATACCATTTTACAACTGAGGTAAGGAGAAGAGATAAGTGCTAACCCGAATTTCTAGTTTCCATAACTATCAGTCCGTACAAAATGATCTGCGTCGTCAAGAGAATAAGGTTCACCACAACCAAGAGCAGCTTGCTTCAGGGAAAAAGTTACTGAAACCTAGTGACGACCCCCTCGCTGCGCATTACATCCAAAACATTAGTCAGCAACAAGAACAGCTACAACAATATCTTAGCTCGATAGTGTTGGTGCGTAATCGTCTAGAAAACCACGAAGTTAATATCGCCAATGCGGAGAATTTTGCCGACGAGTCGAAGCGCTTAACGATGGAGATGATTAACGGTGCCTTTTCTGCTGAAGACCGACAAGCAAAGAAGCGTGAGTTAGAAGAGATTGCGAACAACTTCCTTAACTTAGTGAACTCGCAAGATGAATCTGGTAACTACGTGTTTGCAGGCACTAAGCCAAAAAGTCAACCATTCTATCGCGATAAAGACGGTAGTGTTCAGTACGCTGGAGACGATTATCAGCGCAAAATGAAAGTCTCTAGCATGCTCGAGATGCCAATGAACGATCCTGGCAGCAAGCTGTTTATGGAGATACCAAACCCATTTGGCGACTATCAGCCAAATTACGATCTACAAAACGGCTCTGAGCTGTTGCTAAACAAAGCCACTAACGTTGACGCGAAGGATGATGCGGCGTATCGCGTGACATTTGTCGATATGAATAACGGCAAATTTGGTTACCAATTAGAGCGTAACGGCAAAGTAGTGGATGCCGATGAGTTTTCTCCAGAGAAAGGGATTGAATACAAAGGCCTGAAAGTGCACGTAAAAGGCCAAATTACGCCTGGTGACAGCATTGAGATCGAAAAGCGGGCAGAGTTCAGCATTTTCGATACCTTCAAGGATGCAATGGCATGGTCAGACAAATCGGTTTCGGATACGTCGGCGACTGCTAAATTGCACCAAATGACAGAAGAATTCCACGCTGCTTTTATCCATTTGAATAAAGCGCGTACAGATGCCGGTGCTCGATTGAGTACGCTGGATATCCAAGAGCAAAATCATGAAGACTTTAATTTGTCTCTCGCAAAAGCGAAGAGCAACTTTGAGGACTTGGATTACTCTAAAGCCGTGATCGAGTTCAGTGAAAACTCGCGAGCGTTACAGGCATCGCAACAAGCATTCGGTAAGACCAAAGATCTAACGTTGTTTAACTACATCTAGTATGACACTCATACACATTGTCTGATTTTGATGCCTTATGTGCAAAGCCTTAAGCGCGATAAGTCGACGTAACCTGAGAGTCTGAGATGTCATGCGGCACGATTTTACCCAAAGCGGCAATGATGCGGGAGGCAAGTCGGGCGGCAACAGGGCAGCGTTCAATACACTTGGGGTGAGGTGAGTCTTACAAACCGGAAATAGCTTAATGATAAAGCTAACTTATTGTTTATTTGATTCTTTTAAAAGTAGTTAAATAATTTACGCAAGTTGGCACACAAATTGTATTGAAAATATCAGAACAGATTTAGAGATTCTAAACCCTGCGTTTAAGGCAGATTTAGCAAGTAACTTTTACGGTCAGTGCTTATCCAAATGAGAGTAAAGCTGGCCGCTTCGCAAAAGCTTGCGAACTCAACAGGAGAGCAAAATGGCTGTAACAGTTAGTACTAACGTCTCCGCGATGACCGCGCAGCGTTACTTAAACAAAGCGACTGATGAATTAAACACGTCGATGGAGCGCTTATCTTCAGGACATAAGATTAACAGTGCAAAAGATGATGCGGCAGGTCTACAGATCTCTAACCGCTTAACTGCACAGTCTCGTGGCCTAGATGTCGCAATGCGTAACGCGAACGATGGTATCTCGATTGCACAAACCGCTGAAGGTGCGATGAATGAGGCAACCTCTGTCATGCAACGAATGCGTGACCTTGCGATTCAATCATCGAACGGTACTAACTCTCCAGCTGAGCGTCAGGCGATCAACGAAGAGTCAATGGCATTGATTGACGAGCTAAACCGTATTGCGGAAACCACTTCATTTGGTGGTCGTCGTCTATTGAACGGCTCATTCGGTGAAGCGGCATTCCAGATTGGTGCGAGCTCAGGTGAAGCCATGATCATGGGACTCACCAGCATTCGTGCGGACGATACTCGCATGGGCGGTGTGACCTTCTTATCTGAGAACGGTAAAGATAAAAACTGGAGCGTTGACCCAGCTAAATCTGACTTGAAGATCACGCTACCAGGTATGGGTGAAGACGAAGACGGCAATGTTGATGATCTAGAAATCAACATTAATGCCAAAGCGGGCGACGACATCGAAGAGCTTGCCACTTACATTAATGGTCAGTCTGATATGATTAATGCGTCTGTAAGTGAAGATGGCAAGTTGCAAGTTTTTGTCGCGCATCCAAACGTTCAGGGTGAGATTTCTATTTCTGGTGGATTAGCATCTGAGCTTGGCCTGAGTGATGAACCTATCAGAACGTCAGTACAAGATATTGATATGACCACGGTACAAGGTTCTCAAAACGCGATTTCTGTGCTGGATTCGGCACTGAAATACGTAGACTCGCAACGTGCAGACTTAGGTGCGAAGCAAAACCGTTTGAGTCACAGCATCAACAACTTGGCGAATATCCAAGAAAACGTTGACGCATCGAACAGCCGAATTAAAGATACAGATTTTGCGAAAGAAACCACGCAAATGACCAAAGCACAAATTTTGCAACAAGCAGGTACATCGATTCTTGCTCAAGCGAAACAGTTGCCAAACTCTGCAATGTCACTATTGCAGTAGTTTACTTAGCCTGTACTCAATACATTCAGACGTGGATGGGAATGCAGGCTTTTGGCAAGCAGCTTTACAATAGAATGAGCGGCTCTCTCATCTCTCACCTGCCAATCATTTTCAATGTAAAGTTGCACTCGGTATGCCGGAAATGTGTTCATTTCTCTTGATCTCCACATAGGCTCTGGCGACCAACCTAGCCCCAGTTCTCTCAAAGGAAAAGGGGCTTTTTCTTTTCTAATCTTCACGTCTATCGTCTGCGAACTTACCTTTAATTGTTTCCTTTTGCTGATTTTCTATACAATTTAGCCCTCTCGGCTCGATTTGTGGAAACTTGAGCACTTTTTCTTACTTTTCTTCAATTTTATTAGCTAAATCTCGCAATGTTATTTTTTTAAACTTTTTTCTAAAGCTTCTGAATTTGGTGTCGTTAATAGAGGTAACTTTGAGAGAACTACTTGGTTTTCCGAGACGTCGGAAACCGCTACACCGGAAAATCAATTGGAGAAATCACCA
>NZ_JAWOTF010000037.1:0-21979 GCF_033338735.1 Vibrio sp. Vb1127
TCAATCTTGGGCAGTCAGCGTAAAGCTACATTTGTAAGTTATGAACAACAAATTACATCCTTTAACTTTGTGTTCAACTCGTCTAGCTATGCCGATAGATTGCGTAATGCTACGTGTATTTTCAATCTAGACATAAGTCGTATCGGCCTTTAAATAAGCTATATCAACAAGGGGTTTAGTGAAACCCCCAATATAAACAAAACAGAAAATTCAAAGTTTTATTCCGCAAGGTAAAAACCATCTATCAAGCGCCTTATTTTGTAAGTTATTACGTAATAAAATTACATTAAATTTAAAGTCGTTTTATCATTTCAAACAAGCGTATGAATATAGACTGGTAAACAAACACCTTGTATTCACAAGGGCTGAAGAGATGTATTTAAACAGGGGTCAAACAAGGTATGCAGGGCTTTGTGTAAAATTAACATTGTGAAATTTCACTATTTTATGAAAGCTTCATCAAAGAAGAGCTGTAAAATTTTACAAGTCAAAGTTTACCAACAGAATAAAATACTAGAAAGCGCACTGTTTCCAGTGCGCTTTTAGATAAATAATGGAGAAGTAAGGGCTAATACTAATAGCTAAAGCAGCTCTGAAACGACTTCTGCAAGTTGATTAAATGTTTTCGTTCTTGACGAGCTCGGACGCCAAACTAAGCCTATTTCGCGATAAGCTTGTTTACCGGGAGGATCGATCACGACTAAATTCTGGTTATGCAGCAAGCCATGGTCGATAGCCATTTGAGGAATGAACGTTGTTCCCAAACCATTCGCAACCATTTGCACCAGTGTATGGAGGCTGGTTGCCGTAAACGGATTGATTTTTTCTTTGTCTGTTAATTTACACGCTGATACCGCATGTTCCGTTAAGCAATGTTCTTTCTCTAGTAGAAAGACGGATTCGTCAGGTAAATCCGCGTAACGAATCGGCACAGGGACCAATTGGGCTTGATTAGCGCTTATAACCATTCGAAACGGATCCTTACCCACTACTCGGCTTTCCATCCCATCAATTTCGACTGGTAACGCTAAAATAAGCACATCCAGCTCACCATGTCTGAGCGCTTGAAGTAAGTTTGTCGTCGTGTCTTCTCTTAATAAAAGATTCAGTTGTGGAAAACGGTAGTTCACCTCTTGTACCAAATCACACAGTAAAAACGGAGCAATTGTTGGTATACATCCTACTTTTAGCTGGCCTTGCATATCGTCGCCTTGGCACATACGTCCAAGTTCGACCAAATCTTGCCCTTTTGCTAACAGCTCTCGCCCCTGCTTTACTACCATTTCTCCTGTTTGAGTAAAAACCAGTGGACTTTTCTTATCTTTCTTTTCATATAAGGGACAACCTATCAATTCCTCTAAGTTTTGAATACCCTTACTTAAAGTCGACTGACTGACAAAACAACGCTCTGCAGCGTCACTAAAATGTCTTGTTTCATGCAGTGTGACTAAATAGTGTAACTGCTTCAAACTGGGCCATTTATTCATAATTGTATTTGTATCTACCGCCGTTCCAGTGATCGAGTTAAGAGTTTTGTTATTATCGTTTTTTTCGATTAACTCAATCTATTTATTTCGCTTTTTTCAATACTACAATCTGTACTATAGTTTGTCTCGTACAAACACGAACCAAACCGACACAACTGAATTCGGTTTGGAGCTAACCATACTTTTTAGGAGCAAAAAAATGGTACTAGTAGGTCGTCAAGCCCCTGATTTTACTGCAGCAGCTGTTCTAGGTAACGGTGAAATCGTTGAAAACTTCAACTTTGCAGAGTTCACTAAAGGTAAGAAAGCAGTAGTATTCTTCTACCCACTAGATTTCACTTTCGTTTGCCCATCTGAGCTAATCGCATTCGACAACCGTCTAGCTGACTTCCAAGCTAAAGGTGTTGAAGTAATCGGTGTTTCTATCGATTCTCAGTTCTCTCACAACGCATGGCGTAACACTGCTATCGAAGATGGCGGTATCGGTCAAGTTAAGTACCCACTAGTTGCTGACGTTAAGCACGAAATCTGTAAAGCTTACGACGTTGAGCACCCAGAAGCAGGCGTTGCTTTCCGTGGTTCTTTCCTAATCGACGAAGAAGGCGTTGTACGTCACCAAGTAGTTAACGACCTACCACTAGGCCGTAACATCGACGAAATGCTACGCATGGTTGACGCTCTTAACTTCCACCAGAAGCACGGCGAAGTATGTCCTGCACAATGGGAAGAAGGTAAAGCAGGTATGGACGCATCTCCAAAAGGTGTTGCAGCGTTCCTATCTGAGCACGCAGCTGACCTAGGCAAAAAATAATAGACCTTCACCCTAGCTCAACGGGTGTGATGGTTGGATGTATATAAAGCAATAAGCTAATGCGGAAAACCGCAAACGCCAATCAGTCTAAGTAAAGTCCTATCAAAGCCCAGAGCCTCTGCTCTGGGCTTTCTTTTTCCTTCAGATAAACCGCCAAAATGAGGTAACGCTTTAGCGTAAACTTTACCTCTATTTATTATCCCCTCCATACAGATTCTGCTTACTGGCCCTGTTAATATCTTAGCCACAACACTTATTTGTAACGTTAGCAGGATGAATGAACGTGGTTACTCACCTAGAAGTCTGTATTGATAATATTGAATCTCTGCACTACGCCATTGCTGGCGGCGCCACTCGGATTGAACTTTGCTCCTCTTTGGCTTTAGGCGGACTAACACCCAGTTATGGCTTTATGCAGCAAGCGGCTAAGCTTTCTAGTGTTCCAGTTTATGCCATGATCCGCCCACGCCAAGGTGACTTCTTCTACAATGAAGAAGAGATCGAAATGATGCGTTGGGATATTGAAGCAGCTCACCAATCAGGCTTGAGCGGTGTCGTGTTCGGCGTGCTCACTCAAGACGGTGATATTCATATGCCTTACGCGGCTGCGCTGTGTGAATTTGCTCAAGCGCTTGGCTTAGGCGTGACCTTCCATCGTTCCTTTGACCAGTGTCGTGACGCTGAAAAAGCTTTGGAAGAAGTGATCAGCTTAGGTTGTGAACGTATTTTAACCTCCGGTCTTGCGCCTTCAGCACCACAAGGGATCGATGTGCTTAGAGCTTTGGTTAAGCAAGCCCAAGGACGCATAGCAATCATGGCGGGTGCTGGCGTTAATGCGAGTAACGTACGTGCGTTAGTAGAAGACACTCAAGTTCCTGAAATCCATCTGTCAGGCAAAACCACACGCCCTAGCCAAATGACCTTTGTTGCTGAACAAAGCAAAATGGGCGCATCCGATGTCGATGATTTTTTAATCCCCATCACAAGTACACAAGCCATTACCAATGTCGTAGCAGCTCTCAAATAGACGACCGTAACCTCACGCGCATAGCTTTTGAGTGCTAACATATTGTTTATCAAGGAGTGAGGAAAGGTGTATGTCTAAATTGAAGAAAAAGGAATACGAAAAGGAGCTCAAAAACCTTCAAGTTGAGCTCGTAAAACTTCAAGAGTGGGTCAAACACAAAGGGTTAAAAGTGGTGGTTCTGTTTGAAGGACGTGATGCTGCAGGCAAAGGCGGAGTGATAAAGCGAATTACAGAAAAGCTAAACCCGCGTGTTTGTCGCGTAGTGGCTCTGCCTGCACCGACAGAAAAAGAAAAAACGCAATGGTACTTCCAACGTTACGTCGCTCATTTACCATCTGCTGGTGAAATCGTTTTATTTGACCGAAGTTGGTATAACCGAGCAGGTGTCGAAAAAGTCATGGGGTTCTGTACTCCAGACGAATACGAGGAGTTTTTACGCTCTTGCCCTGAATTCGAGAGAATGTTGCAACGCTCTGGGATTATTCTGATTAAGTATTGGTTTTCGGTTTCAGACGAAGAGCAGGAAAAACGTTTTCTAGGTCGAATTAATACGCCGATCAAACGTTGGAAATTCAGCCCAATGGATTTAGAGTCACGTCATCGCTGGGCGGAGTATTCGGAAGCAAAAGATAAGATGTTTGCCTATACAGACACGAAAAACTGCCCTTGGTGGGTCGTCCCTTCAGATGACAAAAAGAAAGCGCGCTTGAACTGTATCAGTCATTTACTAAGCCAGATTGATTACAAAGCACTTGAGTACTCACCCATCGAATTACCTGAACTCAATAAAGAAGGTTACGTCAGAGCGCCCATTGATGATCAGACCTTCGTTCCTGATAAATATTAACGTGCTTTCCTTCTCTCTAATAAATAGGCCAGCCTAAAAGCTGGTCTATTTGTTGAAGTCAGTTACTTCAGTACGTCATCAATACTTTGATCACCTAGGTGGCGTACATCTTTCCCTTTCACAAAGTAAATAATGTATTCACAGATGTTCTGGCAGCGGTCCCCCACGCGTTCAATCGCGCGTGCAGACCACATCACTTGCAGAATATTAGGGATATTTTTTGGATCTTCCATCATGTAAGTCATCAACTGACGAATCACCGCTTCATACTCGGCGTCTAGTTTGTCATCTTGTTTGTGCACCTCTGCTGCCGCTTCTACATCCATACGGGCAAACGCGTCTAAAACCTGATGCAGCATATTAATTGCCTGACGGCAGAGAGGCTCTAACGACACTTGGAATTGTCGTTCTTTTGATGATGGGCTTTCAATGGCAACGTAAGCAATACGTGTCGCCACGTCACCGATACGTTCTAAATCAGTGATCGTTTTGATGATAGCCATAATTAAGCGCAAGTCTTTTGCCGTTGGCTGACGCTTAGCAATAATGCGTGTACAGGCGTCATCGATCGAGACTTCCATCGCATTCACTTTATGATCGTCACGCACAACCTTACGCGCCAGTTCGATGTCTTCTTTATGCAAGGCTTGAATAGCATACGAAAGCTGCTGTTCTACCAAGCCCCCCATGGTTAATACATGAGTACGAATCGATTCTAGCTCTACGTTAAATTGTCCTGAAATATGACGTCCAAAGTGCATGATGTTCCTTATTCCGTATAGAGTCGCGACTTAACCGTAGCGACCCGTAATGTAATCTTCGGTCTGTTTCTTCATTGGCGAAGTGAAGATCGAATCCGCGTCAGAGTATTCAATTAACTTACCCATATGAATGAATGCAGTATGATCACTCACTCGCGCCGCTTGTTGCATATTATGGGTAACGATAACGACAGTATATTGAGTCTTCAGCTCATTGATAAGCTCTTCAATAGTTAAAGTTGAGATTGGATCCAACGCTGATGTTGGCTCGTCCAATAACAGGACTTCCGGCTCAATCGCCACCGCACGTGCAATGACCAAGCGCTGTTGCTGACCACCAGATAAGCCAAATGCGTTCTCATGCAAGCGGTCTTTTACCTCATCCCACAACGCCGCCGAGCGCAAGGATCGCTCCACTGCGTCATCTAAACTGCGGCTGTTTTTTACACCTTGTAAGCGTAAGCCATAAACTACGTTTTCATAAATAGACTTAGGAAATGGATTGGGTCTTTGAAACACCATCCCCACTCGGCGTCGAAGTGTCGCAACATCGACATTAGGATGATAAACATTCTTGCCGTGGAGACGCACTTTACCTGTGACTCGACACCCTTCCACTAAGTCGTTCATGCGATTGATGCAACGTAATAACGTCGACTTTCCACACCCTGAAGGACCGATAAAAGCGGTGACTCGCCCTTTGGGAATTCGCATCGAAATATCATGCAGCGCCTGAGTTTGACCATAGAACAGATTAAGGTTCTCGATTGAGATGGCTGTTTGTTCATCCGTTAAATTATGAACATCCAATGGTGGCTCATAACCTAATGTACTATCAAAATTAAACATACTTAATCTTGTCCTAACGTTCTGTATTTTTCTCGTAAATTATTGCGAATACTGATTGCTGTTAAGTTTAGCCCGACAATCACTGTCACGAGTAAGAAAGAGGTAGCATAAACTAATGGTCGCGCCGCTTCGATGTTGGAGGTTTGAAAGCCAACATCGTAAATGTGAAAACCTAAATGCATGAACTTTCTATCCAAATGCACATAAGGGAATTGTCCGTCAACCGGTAAACTGGATGCCAATTTCACGACCCCCACCAGCATCAGTGGCGCTACTTCGCCAGCTGCACGTGCAATCGCAAGGATCAAACCTGTGATAATAGCTGGCGTCGCCATAGGTAAAACCACACGCCATAGTGTTTCGAACTGAGTTGCACCAAGCGCCAGAGAACCATGTCGTACTGAGCTCGGAATACGAGTTAAACCTTCTTCAGTAGTCACAATCACAACTGGAAGCGTCAGCACGGCAAGAGTTAGTGCAGACCATAACAAACCCGGCGTACCAAAGGTTGGTGCCGGTAGCTTCTCCGCATAGAATACGTTGTCGATAGAGGCACCTATCGTATAAACGAAGAAGCCTAAACCAAACACGCCATAAACAATCGATGGAACACCCGCTAGGTTTATAACTGCAATACGAATCACTCTGGTTAGAGCGTTATTCTTAGCGTATTCATGTAGATAGATAGCGGCGATCACCCCAAGTGGCATCACAATGATCGACATAATGAGTACTAAGAAAACCGTACCAAATATCGCAGGGAACACGCCTCCTTCGGAGTTTGACTCTCTTGGATCTTCAGATAAAAACTTCCAAACCTGTTTTCCCCAATGCATGACTTTATCAGGCAGTGACATTTGGTTTGGATACCAGTAGTCCAAAATATCTTCGAGCGGAATCGATACTTGTGACCCCGTCATATCCTCGGCAATCAAGGCGTAGTCAGAGAGCTGAAGTCGTAAACCATCAAGTTGCAAATCTAACGTCGCAAGCGCTTTTTCTATCTGCTCTTTTTTCGTCTGATTTTCCTTTAAGAAGCTTTCTGTCAGCGTGTCATTCAATTCATGCTTGCGCTTTTCTAATCGCAACTGCTCTAGCTTCCAACCAAGCTCTTTAAGCTGATCGACCACCAAAGAATCAATCTCATGGCGCAGAGTTTCTGCATCATCAAGCTTTTTATTTAGTACCGATTGAATATCACTGGTGTATATATTATCGCCATCTTGAAACGCCACCAGCTTACCAAAGAAATAACCACCGCTACTGCGCTCTATCACCGCCCACTCTTTTGGCGTCGTGGGCTCATCCAACTGCATTTGCAATACGGAGATAAAATCGGCGGGATACAACTCTCGGTTAGCGATTTTGATGTTGAGTCGCGTGGCAAAATCTTCATCGTCTTCTAACTGTTGTGCTGCGCTTTCAGGCAAATAACTCTTCGGTACAAAGCTGCGCTCATACACTTGACCAATCAGAATAGTATTTTCATGTAGCACTTCGCCTTGTACAGGAGTCAGCGCTGCAACATTCCACTGATACAAGGGCGCTGGCCAAAAGTAAGTCAGGCCTTTCCAGCCGATAAGGAGTAACAACCCTAATACCGACAACAAACTGATGCTGACTGCACCGCCTGTTAGCCATATCCACGGTGCGCCAGAACGAATCCAATTTAACACGTTATTACTCGCTCTTTATTCAAACCATTATTACAACGCACGGTACTTATCTCTCAGTCTCTGACGAACCCACTCCGCAAGCGCGTTTACTGCAAACGTAAACACAAACAAAATCAATGCAGCTAGGAACAGCAGGCGATAATGCGAACTTCCAACTTCCGACTCTGGCAACTCAACGGCGATGGTCGCCGACAGGCTGCGCAATCCTTCCAAAATATTCCAATCCATTAATGGCGTATTGCCCGTTGCCATTAACACAATCATGGTTTCGCCAACAGCGCGTCCCAGGCCCATCATAATGGCAGAAAAAATACCTGGGCTTGCAGTAAGCAAGACAACATAGATTAAAGTTTGCCAAGGCGTGGCCCCTAATGCCAAAGAGCCATCCGATAAATGCTTCGGTACAGAGAAAATAGCATCTTCGGCAATGGTAAAAATCGTCGGGATAACAGCAAACCCCATCGCTAGCCCCACCACCAATGCATTGCGTTGATCGTAACCAATACCATGCTCGGTTAAGAATAAGCGCATATCGCCACCAAAGAACGTCTGCTCAATCGTAGGCGAAATCCACACTCCAAGCCCAATCAGTACCAATATGACAGGCATGAGCACTAAAGCATGCCAACCATTAGGCAGACGATTCCGCAAAGGTTGCGGTATTAATGCCCATAGCCCGCCCATAATCATGGTGCTCAAGGGCAAAACAAACAGCATAACGACGATCGTAATCAGGTGATCTTCGACAATAGGCGCGAACCACAATCCCGCGAGGAAACCAATGATCACCGTCGGCAGTGCTTCCATTAGCTCAATCGACGGTTTTACGACACGACGCATGCGTGGCGACATAAAGTAAGCCGTATAAATAGCACCTAGCACTGCGAGCGGTACTGAAAACAGCATCGCAAACATCGCCGCTTTTATCGTTCCAAACGCAATAGGTACTAGGCTGAACTTAGCCTCAAAGTTATCGCTCGCCGAAGTCGATTGCCACACAAATTCAGGCTCAGGATACCCTTCGTACCACACTTCTTGCCATAATGAAGACAATGAAATTTCCGGATAGGCATTGTCCACTTCCGCAACATTTAACGCATTATTTTGCCAAGTGATTAAGTAGCGTTCATTGTTAGACATTGCTGCGATTGCGGGCGCTTGATTATACGCACGCTTAAACAACACCAGTTTTTCACTGGTTGTATAATGGCTTTGCAACGTGCCGTTGGTGTAAAAGCTATAAAATCCTTTTCGATGAGAATCCGGCAACAAATACTTAAGCTCTGATGCCAATTTAAAATCACGAATATGCGTTAACGTGCGTTTTTCTTCTTGCAGCGTATCAAACCATTGCGACACCCGACCATCGTTGTGCGTCACCAAAAGCGAGTAAGCACCAGCCAATAAGTCTATCGTACGAACGGAATGCTTCTTATCACCTTGAGTGAGATCGACCACCTCTCGCACAGCAAATTTACGTGCGGTTTTCTTTAACACGATCAACTCAGAGCCATCGCGCAAATAAAGCGTTTCACCGTCAGGTGTCAACAACATTTGCTGAGGCGTATTAAAGCCTGAAGAGAACGTAAAATCGATCGTTGTAGGAGACGTACCCAAAGACGAAGCCACTTGCCAGCGAGCTTTCACTTCACCGCTTTGCGTCTGCCAAACAACCGTTGGTAAGGGCGTCGAAGCTGCAAATACAAACTGAGTCACAGGATCTTGAGGCGTACTTAGTGTCAGATCCATGCTGGTGTCTAGCTCAATCACTTCCGGAGGACGTGTATTTTCTCTCAATGTGGCATTAAATTCTGGCTTGAAAAGGTTCGCTTTACCCTGCCCATCAACAAATCCATACCAACCTAGCCCAGGAGCAGATTGAGAGAAAGCGACGGGTTTCTGGGCGATTTGCTGTGTATACACCGCAGGTTTCGTAGGATCGTCCATCGACAAATATTGAATCTCACCACTTTGGGTTAGAACGAACGCGAGCTGAGCGTAATCATCCACTGAAATCGCAAGTGGTGTTTCAATATGAGTGGCTCGAATGGCTTGGTTGGTTTTGATCTCCGCATCAGAAAAAAGCGGAATGATCACCATGGCGAGGTAGACAAAGATCAAAATAAGCGCCGCAAGTACGCCGACACCACCGGATGTCACTGCAAGTCGAACTAAACGATCTTTTATCAGTCGTTTCTTATCTTTTTCCTGCAATGAAAACTCGGCTTGTGCCATTTAAATCTCTACCTTTTTTGACTTAGTACTAGAATATGTCGTTAAGATGACAATTATATTACAGATCACATTAAACACCTGAAAAGAATACAACTCTTATGCAATGCGTGGTATGAAATAAATCTGTAATGAAAATCTCATAATGTTCTCACTCATCCATTTTTCCAAGATGAGTACGTATTACTTCACTTTTGGCTAGGTAAGGTTATGAGCGCAGAAAAACTATATATAGAAAAAGAACTGAGTTGGTTGTCTTTCAACGAACGAGTATTACAAGAAGCTGCCGATAAAACCGTCCCTTTGATCGAACGTATTCGCTTTCTTGGGATCTTTTCCAACAATTTAGATGAATTTTACAAAGTACGCTTTGCGGACGTGAAGCGCAGAATCCTAATCAGCCAAGAGCGCGGTGGCAGTGATAGCCCTAAACGACTGTTAACCAAAATGCAGTCGAAAGCACTAAAGCTTAACGAACAATTTGATGAGCTTTACAGCGAATTGATTCGAGAAATGGCGCGACGTCGCATTTTCTTGGTCAACGAACAGCAACTGGATGAATCGCAACAAAAGTGGATCGCGAAATACTTCCGTAGAGAGGTAATGCCGCATATCACTCCCCTCCTAATGAAAGACGAGATTGATGTTCTGCAATTTCTCAAAGACGAGTACGCTTACATCGCCGTAGAACTGCGTAAAGAAGAACATTACCAATACGCTCTGATCGAAATTCCGACCGATCACCTTCCCCGCTTTGTGATGGTACCAGAACAGAAAGGAAAGCGTCGAAAAACCATCATCTTACTTGATAATATTATCCGCCACTGTTTGGACGAGCTGTTCAAAGGCTTTTTTGATTATGATGAGCTTAGCGGCTATGCGATGAAAATGACGCGTGACGCTGAATACGATTTACGCAATGAAATCGAGTACAGCTTGCTTGAACAAATGTCAGAGGGTGTCAATCAGCGACTGACAGCAAAGCCCGTTCGCTTCGTCTACGAACGCGATATGCCGCCTCAAATGTTAGAGTTTCTGTGTAACAAACTTAATATCTCTAACTACGATAACCTTATCCCCGGCGGACGCTATCACAACTTTAAAGACTTCATCGGCTTTCCAAATGTTGGACGAGAGTATCTTGAAAATAAACCTCTCCCGCCAATGAAATGTGCCGATTTCGAAGGTTATGCCAACAGCTTTGACGCGATTAAAGCGAAAGATATTCTGCTCTATTATCCCTACCACACTTTTGACCACATTAGTGAATTAGTGCGCCAAGCCTCCTTCGATCCCAAAGTACTTAGTATCAAGATTAACATTTATCGCGTCGCGAAAGATTCTCGCTTGATGAACTCTTTAATTGATGCAGTGCACAACGGCAAAAATGTCACTGTGGTCGTCGAGCTGCAAGCTCGCTTTGATGAAGAAGCCAATATCGAATGGTCAAAAGTATTAACCGAAGCGGGTGTTCACGTCATCTTTGGTGCACCTGGTCTTAAGATTCACTCAAAGCTACTGATGATTAGCCGACGCGAAGGTGAAGAAATTATTCGCTACGCACACATCGGCACAGGCAACTTCCATGAGAAGACGGCACGAATTTATACCGACTTCTCCCTTCTTACGGCAGATCAAGAAATCACTAATGAAGTCCGTAATGTCTTCGGTTACATTGAGAATCCATACCGACCAGTGAAGTTCAATCACCTTATGGTATCTCCTCGTAATTCTCGAACCCAAATCTACCGCTTAATTGATAATGAAATTGCGAATGCCAAGCTAGGGAAAAAAGCCGCTCTTACGATCAAGGTCAATAACCTAGTCGATAAAGGCATCGTCAATAAGCTTTATGGAGCAAGTACTTCCGGTGTAAAAATAAACATGATCATTCGAGGCATGTGCTCATTAGTACCGGGCATTGAGGGGATCAGCGACAATATTCGCATCATCAGTATTGTTGACCGCTTTCTTGAGCACCCTCGCGTGGTGATCACCCACAATGATGGCGATCCGCAAGTTTATATCTCCTCCGCAGACTGGATGACAAGAAATATTGATCACCGTATCGAGGTAGCAGTACCAGTCCGTGATCCACGTTTGAAACAGAGAATTATTGATATAACGAATATCCATTTTACCGATACAGTAAAGGCTCGTTTAATAGATAAAGAAATGAGTAACGCTTACGTACCACGAGGTAATCGCAAAAAAGTTCGCTCTCAAATCGCTATCTATGACTATCTTAAAAATATAGAAAAGCAAACTAGAAAACAAAATTCAGATGCCTCAAATACTTGAACAAGATACTCGCTACATTGCCGCGATAGACCTCGGCTCAAACAGTTTCCATATGGTGGTGGCCAAAGTTGTTGGCAGTGACCTACAACTGGTTAGTCGTCATAAACAACGTGTTCGCTTAGCATCAGGACTCGACAGTGAATTGAACTTAAGTCACGCCGCAATGGAGCGTGCACTAGAATGCTTAGCCATGTTCGCTGAAAGGTTGCAAGGGCTTGATGAGTCAAATGTACGTATCGCCGCAACACACACACTAAGACGCGCTAAAAATGCCCACCTTTTCATCGAGCGTGCAAAAGAAGTGATGCCTTTCCCAATAGAAATTATCCCTGGAGAAGAAGAAGCCCGCCTGATTTACTTAGGTGTCGCGCACACTCAAGTAGAATCCAACTCCAAACTAGTCATCGATATCGGAGGCGGCAGTACCGAGATGATTATTGGACAAGAATTTGAGCCTGAGCTTCTCAACAGTAAACAGATGGGATGCGTCAGTTTTACAGAGCAATACTTTAAAAACGGCAAACTGTCAGGAAAAAACTTCAGCAAGGCGATGTTAGCGGCCGAACAAAAACTCGAGTCCATCGCTTCAACATATCGTAAAAAGGGCTGGGATATTGCTCTCGGCTCATCAGGAACCATCAAAGCGATTCAAGAAGTGCTAGTAGGATTAGGTTTTGAAGATGGCCTGATCACAGCGAGTCGACTGGATACACTTATCGAAACTCTGTGTAAATTTGATTCAATTGAAGATATTGAGCTGGCGGGTCTAACAGAAGAACGTAAACCCGTATTCGCAGCAGGCGTAGCGATTTTGTCCGCGATTTTCAAAGCGCTTCGCATTGAGCAAATGTTTTTCTCCGATGGTGCTCTACGCGAAGGCCTGTTGTACGAAATGGAAGAACGTTTTGCACGCTCCGATATTCGCATGCGCACCACAGAAAATTTAGCCAACAAGCACCGAGTCGACTTAGAGCATGCCGCTCGTGTTAAGGGGCATGCACGTGAGATGTTATGTCAGGTACGCTCTGAACTAGGCATTAAGAAAAAGAGTGAGTTATTTGACTTACTAGAATGGGCAGCGTTGCTTCATGAAGTCGGATTAAGTATCAACTTGCGTAGTTTCCATCGCCACTCTTTTTATATTCTGTTGCACTCCACCCTACAAGGCTTCAACCGTGAGCAGCAATTAGTGCTTGCAACATTAGCTCGCTTCCAGCGTAAAGCGCTCAAATTGCAAGAACTACCAGATTTCAACCTCTATAAACAGAGTGACATTATAAGCCTCATCAAAATATTACGACTTTCTATCGTATTAAATGGGCAGCGTAATGAAGATCCATTGCCTGATATCACCTTATCTATCAAAAATGACGAATGGATTCTCACCTGCACAGATGAAGCATGGCTAGAAAACAATAAATTACTTCACGCGGATTTACAGGAAGAACAAGAACGTTGGGACAGCGCGAAGTGGACACTCACTTTCTGATCTCGTACTGTCCATACCTAAATAAAAAGTCGGCTTACAGGCCGACTTTTTTTAACTCTTCTTCTGCAAAGTCTGCCGTAATGGGCACATAACCATCTTTCTCAACCAACGCTTGTCCCTGAGCAGAAAAGATAAAGCGAATAAACTCAGCTTCAATTGGTGTTAATGGGTAATCAGGGTGCTTATTCACGTAAACATATAAGTAACGTGATAGTGGGTACTTACCACTAACAATATGTTCTCGCGTTGGAGTCACGTAGTCATTTCCCATTTTAGCCACAGGGACTAAGCGCACGCCTGCCACTCGATAACCGACACCGGAATAACCAATTCCACTGATGGTTGACGCTACAGCTTGCACAACTGACGCGGAGCCTGGCTGCTCGTTAACTCGAGTCTTGAAATCGCCGCCACACAAGGCATTACTTTTGAAGTAACCATAAGTTCCAGAAACGGAGTTACGACCAAACAACTGTACGTTTCGCTTTGCCCACTGTGATTCAAGACCGAGTTGCTGCCAGTTTGTTACAAATTGACTTTCACCACAGCGTAGCGTGGCAGAAAACAAAGCATCTAATTGACTAAAGTTAAGACCTTGAATTGGATTATCTTGATGAACAAAAATACCGATTGCATCGATGGCTACCCTAAGCGCCGTTGGCTTGTAGCCATGTTCACGTTCAAACGCTTCAACCTCTCTTAAACGCATAGGGCGGCTCATGGGACCAAACTGAGCTGTTTGTTCGGTCAATGCTGGAGGGGCAGTAGAAGAGCCAGACGCTTGGACTTGCGCATTAATATTCGGGTAAATGGATTTAAACTCTTCAACCCAAAGCGTTGTCATACCCGCAAGTGTATCGGAGCCAACAGAGAGCAAGTTCCCGACAATCCCCGTCGTTTTATGATAAGTCGGCAATGGTTTATCTTGAGCGCCAGCCATAAAAGAACAAACAAGCGCGAATAAACTGAATGTTTTTGCCAATCGTAAAGTCATTATTTCACCACCAAACGCTCAGGCAATACGAAAGAAAACTTACTGCCCACACCTACTTCACTGTGAATTTCTAAATGAGAGTCATGGTGACTCAGCGCGTGTTTTACAATGGCTAGCCCTAAACCACTTCCACCAGTATCACGTGATCTTGCTTTATCCACTCGATAAAAACGCTCAGTAAGTCGATGGAGGTGCTGAGGTTCAATGCCATCACCACTATCTTCCACCTCTAAGCATGCGCCTTGAGAGGTCTGGAACCAACGAACATTAATGTTCGCACCAGGCGGTGTGTATTTGACGGCATTATAAACGAGGTTAGAGATAGCACTACGTAACTGGTCATCATCGCCCAGCACGCGTAGGCTAGCATCAACATCAAATTTCAATTTATGTTGGTTGTCCCCACTAAGGCTAACCGCCTCTTTTTCTAACACTTCAAGCATCGCGGGCACATTCACGACTTCCTCAAGCTCATGCATAGGTGCCGCTTCAATTTTAGATAGTGTCAGTAGTTGGTTCACCAAACTGTTCATGCGGTTAAGCTGCTCCGTCATGACACCATGAGCTTTGCTCCACATTGGACCCACGACCATATCAGGATCTTCTGTCATCTCAAGATAACCTTGTAGCACCGTCATTGGTGTACGCAGTTCATGAGATACGTTGGCAAAGAAGTTGCGACGCATTCCCTCAAGTTGTTTTAACTGGCTAACATCACGCACCACCATCAAATGTTCACCTTCGGTATACGGTACGATACGTAGTTCTAGCATGCGTTCGACATTGAGTGGTGAACGCATTTCTAATGGCTCTGAAAAGTCTTTCTTGTTGAGGTACTTGATAAAATCAGGTGTACGAATGAGATTGGAGATAGGTTGACCTGAATCTTCTGGCCAATGAAAGCCCAGTAAGTGCTGAGCCAGCTTGTTGCACCAAACAATATTACCTTCAGCACGGAATACCACTACCGCATCGGGTAGCGATTCTGCACCATTTCGGAATCGACGAATAAGATTAGTAAGCTCTTTTCGTTTGCGGCGTTGGCGCTGTTGTAAGCGATACAACCCATTGAACAAAGATTCCCAGTTACCGCTACCAGATGGTGGCGTGAGGCGTTTTTCATCCCATAACCAAGAAGATAAACGTACTTGGTTATGCAAATGCCACACAAGCTGCAATGCCGTAGCAGCCAAAAGCAACCACGGCATATAACCGAATATCCAACCTACTATCACCCATGGGGTGTAAAAAAAAGCCAGCTCCCAGGCCAGCTTTTTCCACGTTAATCTTTCAACCACTCATAACTCCAGAAATGGTACCGATAAGCTGCGTGTTAATTTATGCCTTCGTCGAGAAGCGGTATCCAGCACCACGAACAGTTTGGATCAGCTTATCATGCCCTGCAGCTTCCAATGCTTTACGCAGGCGGCGAATGTGAACATCGACCGTACGGTCTTCGACATACACGTTAGTGCCCCAAACATTGTTTAATAGCTGCTCACGGCTGTATACGCGTTCTTGATGCGTCATGAAAAAATGAAGCATCTTAAATTCTGTTGGACCCATGTCTAATGGCGCATCATTAGCCGTAACACGGTGCGATACAGGGTCAAGCTTTAATCCCTGTACATCAATTACATCTTCTAGTGCAGTCGGAGTAACGCGACGAATCACCGCTTTTAAGCGTGCAACCAACTCTTTAGGAGAGAATGGCTTAGTAATGTAGTCATCCGCACCGACTTCTAAACCGCGCACTTTATCTTCTTCTTCACCACGAGCGGTAAGCATCACAACTGGAATGTTGCGCGTTAATTCCTCTCGCTTCATATGTTTGATGAAGTTAATGCCACTACCGCCTGGTAACATCCAATCCAGTAAAACTAAATCAGGGAAGGGTTCAGCCAGTTTGGTTACTGCAGTATCATAATCTTCCGCTTCTACCGCTTGGTAACCTTTCTGCTCAAGTACGAAGCACAGCATTTCGCGAATAGGAGCTTCGTCTTCAACAACCAGAATCCTTCTAGACATAATTGAGTAACCTTATGTTCGTTGAGCTAATGAATTTAAGAGACAAAGCGCCTCTCTATGCATAAGCATTATCACTACCAATTATGACACTTTTGTGACCTTTGAAAACAAATTTTCATATAACTTTCTTTTGAGGTTCATTCGGATATTTTTCATTTCTATTAAGACATCAGCACAAAAATTCCCTATGATTAGTCCCTTGTCATCAAGCCTAGAGAAGATTTATGTGGTTTAAAAACTGTCTGGTATACCGCGTTAACCGCGAGGTTACTTTTAACGCCGAACAACTAGAAACTCAGCTGTCTGAATTCCGATTCACCCCGTGTGGCAGTCAAGACAAACAGAAATTTGGCTGGGTCAGTGCAATGGGTAGACATGGCGATATAATGACTCACGTGTCAGAAAACCGCATTCTGATTTGCGCCAAGAAAGAAGAGAAAATGCTACCTGCCTCTGTGATCAAAGAATCATTGAATGCAAAAGTAGAAGCAATGGAAGCGCAAGAAGGTCGTCCTCTGAAGAAGAAAGAGAAAGACAATCTGAAAGATGACATCGTAATGGATTTACTGCCGCGCGCATTCAGCCGCAGCAGCCACACTCACGTGCTCATCATGCCAAAAGAAGGTTTTATCCTTGTTGATGCAAGCAGCTATAAAAAAGCAGAAGATGTATTAGCATTGCTTCGTAAAACCATGGGTAGTTTACCTGTTGTTCCTGCTATTCCAGAAGTGGCGATTGAAACTACGCTAACCGAGTGGGTGAAAAGCGGTGACACACCTCAAGGTATCAGCATGATGGACGAAGCTGAGCTAAAATCCGTACTTGAAGAAGGTGGTGTGATTCGCTGTAAGAAGCAAGAGCTAACCACTGATGAAATCCGCAACCACATCGCTGCGGATAAAGTCGTGACGAAACTTGCGCTTAATTGGCAAGATCGTATTGAGTTCATTATGACGGAAGATGCAGGCATCAAACGTCTAAAATTCTCTGATGAATTGAAAGATCAAAACGATGATATTCCACGTGAAGATCAAGCAGCTCGATTTGATGCAGACTTCTCTCTAATGTGTGGAGAGTTCAGTGCTTTCCTTCCCAACCTATACGATGCGCTAGGCGGCTTACCGAATCCTAACGCATAATATTGTATAAAGGTTAACCATAACGCCCTCACTTTTTTTGAGGGCGTTTTTCTATCTGAAGCACAATTACCCTAGTCACAGTTCACATTTTGACGTAAAATTTGCGCCCCATTTCCATTAGGTGGAATTGGCCTGACTTGTGATCAGATAAAAGAGAATTGAGCAATGACAACTGAGAAAGCATTCGTGCCTGAGCTACTATCTCCAGCGGGCAGCCTGAAAAACATGCGTTACGCATTCGCCTACGGGGCAGATGCAGTTTACGCTGGCCAACCTCGCTACAGCCTTCGCGTACGTAACAACGAGTTTAACCACGAGAACCTAAAAATCGGTATCGATGAAGCCCACGCCCTAGGCAAAAAGCTTTATGTGGTATGTAACATTCAACCACACAACTCGAAGCTAAAAACGTTCATCCGTGATCTTAAGCCAATCGTAGAGATGGGTCCTGACGCATTGATCATGTCAGATCCAGGCCTAATTATGATGGTTCGTGAAGCTTTCCCAGAAATGCCAATTCACCTTTCTGTACAAGCGAACGCTGTAAACTGGGCGACCGTTAAGTTCTGGGCAGCGAATGGCGTGGAGCGTGTGATCGTTTCTCGCGAGCTATCTCTAGAAGAAATCGAAGAAATTCGTGAGCATTGCCCTGAAACTGAGCTTGAAGTATTCGTTCACGGTGCATTATGCATGGCTTACTCTGGTCGTTGCCTACTTTCTGGCTATATCAACAAACGTGACCCTAACCAAGGCACTTGCACTAACGCATGCCGCTGGGAATACAAAGTTGAAGAGGGTAAAGAAAACGACGCTGGTGATATCGTAGAGAAATTCGACCCGACTGAAGCACAGCCTGTCGAAGTACAAGACGAGCGCCCTGAAACCACAATTGGTCGCGGCAAACCAACAGATGAAGTCGTTCTGCTTTCTGAAGCGCACCGTCCAGAAGAAAAAATGGCGGCTTACGAAGATGAGCATGGTACTTACATCATGAACTCTAAAGACCTACGAGCGGTTCAGCACGTTGAACGCTTAACTAAGATGGGTGTTCACTCATTGAAAATTGAAGGTCGTACTAAATCGTTCTACTACTGCGCACGTACCGCTCAAGTTTATCGTAAAGCAATTGATGATGCTGTAGCAGGTCGACCATTCGATGAAAGCCTAATGGGTACACTAGAAAGCCTAGCTCACCGTGGCTACACTGAAGGCTTCCTACGCCGTCATACACACGATACTTACCAAAACTACGATTACGGTTACTCAGTCTCTGATGCTCAACAGTTTGTTGGTGAATTCACTGGCAAACGTCGTGGTGACATGGCTGAAGTAGAAGTAAAAAATAAGTTTCTTGTCGGTGATAGCCTTGAACTAATGACGCCAAAAGGCAATATTGTTTTCACGCTAGAGGCAATGGAAAACCGCAAATCAGAGTCTATTGAAGACGCGAAAGGAAACGGTCACTTTGTATTCATTCCAGTACCAGCAGAGCTAGATTTAGAATATGGCCTATTAATGCGTAATCTAAACTCAGGGCAGGACACCCGTAACCCGACTGGTAAGTAACCATGGCCTTGCTCATTACTGATAAATGCATTAACTGCGACATGTGTGATCCCGAATGCCCCAATGGGGCAATCAGTATGGGAGAGAGCATTTTCGAAATTGATCCAGCGCTATGTACAGAGTGTAAGGGGCATTACGAAAAGCCGACCTGTCAGTCAGTGTGTCCAATTACAAAATGCATAATCACTGATCCGAACCATGTCGAAACTGAAGAGCAGTTGCTTGAAAAATTCGTGATTATTCAAGGGTTAGCATAAGAGCAATTAGGTTCAACTTTGACATCAAAGTTGAACCTTTTCTCAACCTGATTTTTCAATAGGGATAATATTGCAGAATAGCTCTTTTTCAAAATGATACTCTAGTCTCTCACGCCAATTCTCCGCTTGAGAAACAGGTATTAAATAAAAGTTTTCTCGGCTCGTATCAGTAACGAAAGCCATCCCATATTGCATCAGCTCATAATGCACATCATTAACAAAACCCGGATCAAGGCGTTGACGCCCAGTCAGGTGATTCACATCCTCTCGAGTCAAAGAGACTCCTTTAGTATCACTGCTAAATCTGTGTCTTAACCACTCTGCAAATTCTTTTGCACAAATCATAGTCATGGTTTTGTCCTTGATTTACTCTTCTAACAGGAAAAGGGCATATCCCTGCCTTACACACTTGTCTGCGTTGTTATCGCTTTTTAGCCAACTGACAGACATATTGCTAAGAAACCAGAGTATCGTGACGAAAGATCTTTTTCTAAACAGAGAAGTTACAACTTACCCATACTACAACTCTTTGTTTAATTTAGATTTCTATAATATGTCCCCAAAACTAATTGGGTTAGTTTTTGTATTGGTACTATTCAATGTAGACAAAAGTATGATGTTTCTCCAGTTTCATAAAAGAGATCACCAAGTACAGATAAACCTGAAGAGTAACACTAATTAGGATTGATAAGCGGCAAGCATTGAGGTGGAACGACTTTTTTTCGTTTGGGCTTAGAGGTTGTTTTTACCCGTGGAGGGGTATCAATAGGTTTTGCTTTCGGGGCCCAACTTGCAAGCTCCACACCGCAGCCATCGCCTACTGGAGGTGGTGCTTGATCAACACAATAGTCGCTCGAATCAGGACAAGACAACCTGACGTGAAAGTGGTAATGATGCCCCCACCATGGACGTACTTTACGTAACCAAGAACGATCTTTGCCGTTTTCTTGCAAGCAAAGTTGCTCCTTAATAACAGGATGTACAAAAATTCGTGCAACATCCTTACTTTTTGAAGCGTACCGAATTAGCTTAAAGTGCCGTTCTTCCCAGCGATGATTAAGTATGGAATAACCTTTTAAATCCACCACACTCATGGGCTTAGGAAGTTGTAATTCGTTATAAGAAAGCGGTTGGTCAGCAAGTCTTAACCAGATATCGATATCTAACCCGGTTTGATGACTAGAATGACCAGAGGAGAACCTTCCACCTCTAGGTAAAGACAAATCACCAATCAACAGAGTGGTGTTGAGATTTTGATGAGCTTTAAGCGCCAGATTTTCAATAAACTCTATCGTTTTAGGGTGCCCATAGTAGCGCTTCGTTTTACTACGTAAGACTTGATAACCAACGCCATCGAGAGGCAAGGGTAATGCACCATCTAAACAACCGTTAGCATAACTACCAATAGAGGAGGAAGAGTTTCGGGTAGGATTAACCGCAGACTCCCAAGGAGTAGAACATACTGAAGCTGAGAAACATAAACCCAAAGTTACAATGAAACTCAGCCTCATAGCCTTTAACCTTTAGTAGTGTTCGCCATTATCGTAATAAGCTTTAGGAGATAAGGCGGAAAAGATAACTGCAACATCAATGTCGGCACCAGCGATACCGCGCACTTGTTGCGTAATAAGCTTGGCAACTTCATCTTGCACTTCCTGGCCACGGTCGAACCAAAGCACTTCGACAAAAGGATATGCAGCACTCACCTCACCCTCATTGAAAAACGTAGTGTAGATATACTCAAAAGTAAAATCCTCACGCGGACAGTCCATTAGAGGCTGAAGTTCATCCGTAAGAGGTTTTGATAATGCCTGAACAGCTTGTGGCTCTACAGCACGGAATCGAAAATGTGGCATAAACTTACTTCCTAATTATTAGCATCAATGCATGATGATAACAGGAACCAAGTCAGTAATCATCCAAGCCAATGTAACCACTGACCTTTCAATAGATTGTGAATCAGATGTGCTCGATAACGAAGAAAAAGCGTTATAAAAATTCGAAGGTAAAACAGAAAGAGCAAAGCGATACATCAACATTTAATAATTACATTACTAGAAAATAAAACTATCTGAAGCAAAGGTATGCCATATTCGTTGGATAAACATACACCTGACGTCGAAACTATACGTTAGGAATAAAAGAGCCCCTGACCTAAGCCAGAGCTTATGAACATGGGGGATAGGTGAAGTGGACCAATATCCCGGAGATATGAACTTTCAATCCCCCGATACTTTGGTATCAGAGGAATCGACAACTCTTCCAACTAGTCAGCTTCTCTTTTCTTCAGATGCAAAAAAGCCCCAGCATTACTGCTGAGGCTTTAGATTATGGCAGGGGTGGAGAGATTCGAACTCCCAACACGCGGATTTGGAATCCGCTGCTCTGCCAATTGGAGCTACACCCCTGTAATTCGTGTTTATTGAGACGACGCTCAAATAAGTGGCGGAGTGGACGGGACTCGAACCCGCGACCCCCGGCGTGACAGGCCGGTATTCTAACCAACTGAACTACC
>NZ_JAWOTF010000038.1:0-20550 GCF_033338735.1 Vibrio sp. Vb1127
TGGCTAAACGCAATACCGATAGATGCCGTAATGAAGTGACCAATGATAACGTTTTTTGGTTGAGCGAGAGGGCTGCTAGGCACCCCAAACACCAACACCGCCGTAGCACCAAATGGCGCCATGAGAAGTACTACCTCAGTAAGAGATACCTCGGCGTAGGACAATACGCCAATAGCCAACGTAGCGCCAAGCCCGGCAACCAACGATAAAATTAAATTATTCATAAACACCTCAAAAGTAGACCGAATTGTCTACAAAATAAAATAGACAAATCTGTCTACCTTTGTCAATATGTATTTATGGAACTTTTTGAGGACGTAGTTATGAACAAAAAGAAACAGTTATTGATCGACACAGCTTTGTCACTGTTTTATAAACAAGGCATCAACTCTATTGGCATCAATGAAGTCCTCAATGTTTCCGGCGTGGCTAAACGCACGCTATATAACCATTTTGAGAGCAAAGAAGCGCTTATCATCGCCGCATTAGAACAACGCCACCAAGTATTTATGGAATGGTTGGAGGAAAAGCTTTCTTCAGCACAAACGTGCGCGGAGGTGATCGATCAGTTATTTACAGCACTCAACGGCTGGTTTCATGGCTCTGAAGAAAAGTTGGGCGAGTTTCGCGGTTGCTTTTTCATCAATACGTCCGCGGAATTCAGTGACGACAGTGGCGAGATCGCAACGTATTGCCGCTACCATAAACAGCAAGTCAGAGAGCTAATTCAACGCTATCTCAAATCAGAAAACGCTTCATTACTCGATGCCATTTGCATCATGAAAGAGGGCGCGATCACTACCGCTTACATGACGAAAGAGTACGACAACGTCACGAAGAAATGCGTGACCATTTTGCACAAGCTTTAATGCGTTCAGGTATAGTCATTTGCGGATTAAGTATTCAAACCAAAGGCACCAATCGGTGCCTTTTGTTTTAGTTAATCAGTGTACTTACAGCTCGTGCTCAGTACGTGCGATGATGTCGTCTTGCGCATCTGGTGATAGCGCGGTGAAAAACGCTGAGTAGCCTGCAACTCGTACAACAAGATCACGATATTGCTCTGGGTTCTTCTTCGCAGCTAGCAAGGTCTCACGAGAAACGATGTTGTACTGAACATGCCAGCCTTTGTGGTGGTTGAAGAAGGTACGAATCAACATAGAAAGCTTGAGCTTATCCCCTTCAGACTCAACCGCTGCCGGACTTAATTTCTGGTTAAGCAGCACGCCACCCAAGATCTTATTCGCTTGGATCTTACCCACTGAGTTATACACTGCGGTTGGACCTAAACGGTCTGAGCCAGACGACGGGCTTGCACCTTCTGCTAATGGCGTTTTCGCTTTACGACCGTCTGGCGTTGCCATAGTTGAAGCGCCAAATGGGACGTTTGCCGAGATACTTGATGTACCTGCGTAGTAACCGCCGCCAATTGGACCACGCCCATGACGCGTATTAACGAACTGCTCTAGCTCATCAATGTACACTTGGTAAGCGTCTGCCAGTAGTTGGTCTACCGCGTCATCATCGTTACCGTATTTTGGTGCAAAGTTGATAAGACGTTGGCGAAGCTGTTCGTTCTCCATGCCATCGAAATCTTCTGCCAATGCTTTTGCCAACTCTGGTTGGGTGATTTGCGCATCATCGAAAACAAGGTGTTTGATTGCAGCTAGGCTGTTACCCAAGTTTGCGATACCGACTTGCAAACCAGATACCCAATCGTATTTCGCGCCGCCTTCTTTCACGGTTTTACCGCGAGCCAAACAGTCATCCACTAGCGTTGAACAGAAGATGTCTTGAGCTTGCTGTTCAAGTACGCTGTCGACGACTGTATCAATCTCAATCGATTTGCGGGTGTAGTAGCGGATTTGCTCTGCCCAAGAAGCCGTTACTTGCTCAAAGTTCTCAAAGTTGCCTTTTGCTAATGACTTATCGTGCGGCAAGAAAGCTTTACCCGTTGTTGCATCCACACCTTCGTTCAATGAAGCGAGCAAGATACGAGCGAAGTTAATGAAGCTCATGCCCGTACAACGGTAACCCCATTTGCCCGGAACCGCCGTCTCGATACAGCCGATAGAGGCGTAGTTGTAAGCATCTTCTTTCTCTACGCCAAGCTTGATGAATTCAGGGATGACAATCTCATCGTTGTTGAACGCTGGCATACCGAAGCCGCATTTAATCACTTCGATACAACCCATCAGGAATTCTTGGTTCAAACCTTCATGGTAACGCACACTCAAGTTAGGTTGCGTCGAACGTAACTGACCACAAGATTCTAGAATCGCCCAAGAAAGTGGATTCACTGCGTCTTCTGGATCACCCTTTTCATTCAACTTCTGACCGCCGATACACACGTTTTGATACAGCGGAGAACCTGCCGATGCTTTCGAGTGCGCACCAGAGCGAATCTTGTTAACTTCAAGCAACTTCAACCAGCAGCTTTGTAAAAGCTCTAGTGCAAAGTCTTTTTCGATCGCGCCGTTTTCGATATCGCGAACATAAAACTCGTTGAGGAACTGGTCCATACGACCGAAAGAAACCGAGTGACCGTTCGATTCGATTTGTAGCATCAACTGAACGAAGTAGCTCAATTGCAGTGCTTGCCAGAAGTTTTCTGGTGCGTGGCTCGCGACATGACGACAGTTTGCCGCAATGCTTTCTAACTCAGCTTTGCGTAGCGGACGCGTCTCTTCTAGCGCCATTTTTGCCGCCAATTCAGCGTAGCTCACCATGTGGTCTTGAATGGCAAGCAGTACAATTTCGACCGATTTGTAGAACTGCTCTTTCTTCAAGCCTTCAAAGGTCGAAACATCATTGTTAGCACGGTGCTGACGAACATCCTCTAGCAAACCGTTCATCCCTAGCTTCAAGATTTTCTCGTTATCCACGGCAAGGTGCGCGTCACCCGAAGTCATGTTGCCTTCAGCTTTAATGATGGTGCTGGCTAAGATTTCTTGCTGCTCATCAGTGAACAAGCCATAACAACGGTCTTGAACGGTTTTACCGCGCCAGTACGGTGTGATGCTGTGAATGCTTTGCTTATCTTCTTCAGTGACAGCAAAGCCTGCACCAGGGCGGTCGGCTAGCTCATCAATTTCCGCTTCAATCCAACGTACAGTGTATTCTGGGAAAATAGGTGCAGCGCGTACTTTGCTCGCTTGGTTACCGACGATTAACTCATCATGCTTAATCCAAATCGTACGAGTGCGTAAGTGCTCTTGCAGTGCTAGCGCACGTTGGACAATCACAGGTTTGTCTTCGTTCGCTTGATAAGCACGAGTGTATGCCTCTGCACGCTCGGTACAGACAGGTGGCGTTACGATATTTACCAGTGCCGATTTGTGCGCTTTGATACGCTCAGGAAGGTAATTTAGGTCCATAGTTAACCTCTTACAATCACGTTAAGTTGGGTGTTTTCGCTTGCGTATTGCATGGCGCTTTCTAGCAGTTCTGGTTTGTTTAATGGCTTGTCAGAACACTCGTAAGGCATATCGAGCAAACGGTATTTATTGATGCCGAGCGTGTGGTACGGCAGCAAGTGAAGTTCTTGGCAGCTTTCTAGTGAAGCCGCAAAATCGATGATGTCTTTCAACTCTTCGATGGTGTCATTGAACCCCGGCACCACGGGAACGCGAATCACAATGCGTTTCGCGATAGGTGCCAGTTTTCGGAAATTGTCTTTGATGCGTTTTAGTGAACCTTTCGCCCAGCTAAGAAACTTTTCTTCGTCGGTGTGTTTTAAATCCGCCAACCAGCAATCGATATGCGGCGCGGCTTTTTCGACGTTCTTCCACGGCACATGCATGCACGATTCAATAGCGGTAGAGACTTGGTTGTCATGCAGACGCTGTGCGAGTTCTGCTACCAAATCCGCTTGCATGAGTGGCTCACCACCGGAGAAGGTCACACCACCTTGGCTTTGATCGTAGAAAGGTTTGTCTTTCATTAAGGTGTCGAACAGCATGTCTGATTTTGCTTCTTCACCGCAGACAGTCAGTGCTTGCGTAGGACAGACGTTTCGAAGCGCGATCAGTTGGTCTTCTTTGATGGTTTTGCGATTAATGATGATCTGGTTGTCGATACGTTGAATACCATCACCCACCGTTTCACTATCCGCTGTAGATTGAGTTGTGGCTTGATAAGCAGAAACGCACAGCTGGCAATCTTCCATGCAGCTTCGCTGATCAAACAACAGTGAATGCTTTTCGCTGCGGCTTTCTGGGTTTTGACACCAAGGGCAAGACAAGCTGCATCCTTTAAGAAAAAGAATGGAACGAATGCCATCGCCATCATGGGTAGAGAATCGTTGGATATTGAAATACATCTCTGCTTGCCTCTTGGTCTGTGCTACCGCTGTGTACCTAATTCGTTTCTTTCTGACTGGTTAAGTCTTATGAGCGGTTTTTCTTTGTTCGAACTGAAAGCTTCATTTGAGCGTTTACAAGTTTCACTCAGCTTTCATTTAATGAAATTATTATAGTTTCAAATGAAATCTCAATTGATCAAAATCAAGATCTCGTTCGATTGTCAGATCTATAGTGATCCCATCATCAAAACGAAGATTTTGTTTAAGGTAGAAACCATGATCGAACTTTATTTAGATACTGCTGATGTGGCAGAAGTAAAACGCTTTAACCAATGCCTACCGCTAAAAGGCGTGACGACAAACCCAAGCATTTTGGCGAAGTCAAAACAGGGACTGAATGAAACCCTAGCAGGCATGCAAGAAGCACTTGGCGGGACACCTCGCTTTCACGCTCAAGTAGTGAGTTCAACCGTCGAAGGCATGGTGGCAGAAGCACGCCAATTGAATGAATTGCCTTACGACATGGTGGTAAAAGTGCCAGCCACAGAAACAGGCTTAGCTGCAATTAAGCTAATGAAAAAAGAGGGAATTCAGGTTCTTGCTACCGCTATCTATTCAGCTCAACAAGGTTTCCTTGCAGCACTGTGCGGTGCAGACTACCTAGCACCTTACGTAAACCGCATTGATACGATGAACGGCAACGGTGTTGAAGTGGTCGCGGATCTTCAATTGTTGCTCGATCAAAACCAACTACCAGCGAAGATTTTGGCAGCCAGTTTCAAGAATACTCAACAAGCGATGGAGGTGATGAAACTGGGCATCGAAGCCATTACATTGCCAACTGATGTGGCGGCACAAATGTTCGCACATCCAGCAGTAAAACCGGCGGTTGAACAGTTCGATAAAGACTGGAAAGAGACGTTCGGCGAGAAGCTTTCATTTGAAAGCTAATTAAAAATAGCAGCTAGACTTCATAGTTAACAATAAAGGGAATCTTAACTCACCCTGTGCGCCGGTGAGTTAAGTTTCCCTTTTGTATTTCAGATAGAGAAGTAGCGCTACAGTAGTTCTCTATTGGTCAGTGACCAAAGGTACACGCGCTTTAGTAAACTGATTTTGATCCTTTTACGAATACCTCGTTTGGAATGGCGGAGTCGGTTTGGTAGCGCAATGGCTTTCATCTCGGTTTTCATTTCTTTTCCATCCACCAACACAGTAGACCCCCGATGCAGTAAGCCAGCAGATCTTTCCAATCAAATGTGGCGCCCAAAATCACAGCCAGAGGCGATGAAGATTCGATACCAAGCCAAACCGCGACCTGTAACAATTGCCCTAACTCAACAGCAAACGCAATCAACACCACCAGTGAAACCAGCCAGTTAACGGGCATGGAGAACAAGCTTGCAAGAAAGTAGTAGAGCCAAACCACAACGAGAACATCACCAACTGTCGGACGAATAAAGCTGTCTCGAACATAGAGCGCGATAACGACCAATGCGATAAAACACACCAAGCTTTTGAGTCCATTTTTTGCAGAAAATTGCAGGCGGATAGCAGACGTTTCTTCCACCATATTGCTTGGCTGCCCAGTGAGAATTGCTCGTTTAAACATCTTCATGATTCGCCTTTGCGCTTTCTTCCGCTTTCTTATTTCGTGCGTACCAGTCGATGTTGCGTGTAATAACCATAGTGAAGCTCAAAATCGCGAAACACAGCAATGTCCCCATAACCAATGCGTAGCTTTCTGCTTGTAGCAAGCCAAACAGTAATCCGTAGAGAGTGAGCAAACACGCTCCGAATACCGCGCCGTGCTTGGTGTTGCTCAACATACCGCTCACGTACACACTTAAAAGTCCCGTCGAGGCGATTGCCGACACCACATACGCCCAGTTAAAGCCGAGGTGTTCACTCATCGAAGTCAACAACAGATAGAAAAGCGCTAAAGCCAGACCAATAAAGCCGTATTGCACTGGGTGAACCGGACGCGCTTGGAACAGCTCCAGTAAGAAGAAACTCGCAAATACTAATGTGATAACCAACAGTGAATAGTTCACAGCTCGGTGAGACTTCAAATAGTGATCAACGGGGTCAATCAAATCTACGCCCATTTGTCGCTGTTCAAGCTCGTGACAAGCGTGATTCGATGACAAACAGCTTTGGAACAGCTGCGCGATATTGGTTGAGAAGTTGTTGCTCGCCCATTGCGCGTTAAATCCATCTTCAGATACTTCTGATGACACCGGTAAGTAATCACCGATAAAGCTTGGATGCGCCCATGTTGAAGAGAGCTCAACTGTTGTTTGACTGCCGATTGGTGTGACTTGAAGCTGTCCCATCCCTTGCAGCAAGAAGTTAAGATCGAACGCCAAAGGTTGCTCTGTATTTAGGTCTGCGGGTGTCAGAGCACTGTGGAAGCCTTGTGGTAACTGATCTAACCCCGTTCCCGGTGCGACTTCGATTTCAGAACTCGCCATGGTCATGTCATCCAAACGAATCAATCCGCGGCTGTCTTCAATGCCAACCACTAGGCTCATGTTTTCAATATCAAGCCCCTGCAACGCCGAGAGATCGTCTGCATCAAAAGTGCCTTTCAGTGCCACTTGTGCTTTGTATAAACGCGCGCGGTAAATGCCTCGGTACTTTTCAAAACTGTCCAGATTCGCGCTCATATCAAAAGTGCTAGGTAAAAGAAATTTACGACGCTCTTTAATCTGTACTTTGTCATCTCGGTAACTGGTTTCGGTGTAGTTAACCATGATGAATGGACCAATGATGCGCTGTTCGCCACTGCTGCTGCGTGCGATGTCGTTTCTGACTTCATCTTGGCGATATGAGCGTTCTGAGATCAGCCCTGTGACCATTGAAAGCGGGATTTGCAGTAAAACAAACAAAAACAGCACGAAGGCGAACTTCGTGCCGAGTTGGTTATTGAGGATCTTTTTCATGTTTCATTCTCCATTTGCTGATGGGAGTAATCTAAATCAGCAATTTGGAGAACGAATGGAGCTAATGTGGAGTTTCTATGGAGTTGGTAAAATCAAGGTCACTTTCACACCAGAATCGACGTTTTCGACTTGCAACTTACCTTTGTGCAGCTTGGTCACTTGCTCAACAAAATTTAGCCCAAGCCCAGTACTCTTAACGCCATTTTCCCGAGCGAGGGAGTAGAAGCGCTCGGTCAAACGAGGCATCGCGTAGTCAGGAATGTGAGGACCTGAATTGAAAATCGACAGGCACACCTTCTCTTTCGTAACCTCCGCTTTCCATTCAATGCATCCCTCAGAGTGGACAAAATCCAGCGCATTGTCCATCAGGTTAAAAACGGCTTGTTTCAGTAAGAAGGCATCACCAAGCACGGCTTGGTGGTCATCAATTTGGATGTTGGCAATCACCGACTTTGCACTCAAACGCGCATCCGCCGATTCAACCACTTCATTGACCATTTGTTTTAGCGAGATAGCTTCGACTTGTTCTAGCTCGGGGCGCTTTTCAAGACGAGCAAGTTCTAGCAACTTATCAATCAATGACTGCATGCGGTCGCTTTCTCGCTCAATGTTGCCAGCAAAGCGCGTGACCTTTTCTTCAGGCAATGGCATTTGCAATATTTCACTCGCGCCTTTAATCGCTGATAACGGACTTTTCAGCTCATGAGTCAGCGTCTGTACGTACTCTTCCACATATTGTTTGCCGTCGAGTTGGTTGCGCATTTTCTCTAATGCGTCGCTTAGCGTGCCGTACTCATAGAAGATACGAAATGTTGGCTTAGAGACCTTTTCACCCTCACCCATTTTGGTCGCGTAGTCTTCTAGCTTGTTCAATGCCGAGTGAATTCGCCAAGCAAACAATGCCCCTGCCAATAGCACTAAACCACTCATCCACACCATCCAAAACAATACATTGCGTTTAGAAAGATCGATGAAGGGTTGTACTGAGCGATTAGATTTTGCCACCGTCACGCTGCCAATGATTTCGCCTTTGTGGTAGATGGGCGCAGCAACGTGCATGACGGTTGAAAGCGGATCTTTCGGGTCTTCGATGGTACTGCGCGCGCCGTATTGACCGCGCAACGTGAGATACACATCATTCCATTGCGAGTAGTCTTTGCCAACGTCTTGCTGCCAAGAATCCGCAATCACAATCCCTTGTTTATCGGTGATGTAAATTCGATGATTAATCGCTTTTTTACCAATTTCCCAAATGCGCGCTTGAGGTTCTCGCTGCCCATAAGCCGCTAGCAGTTTGGAGAAGCGACTCTCAGACAACTTTCCGTTTGCAACGTCCTCTTCTGCCAATACCGCGAGCAAGTTCGCCATATCCACCAGCGTCTCTTCAGTGGTTTGACGCACGGTTGGCTTAAGTTCTTGGACAACGGTTTTGCTCACCATGTAAGCCGTCATCCCGACTAAGATGAAGTAGAGAAAAAACAGTCTGAGTCCAAGTGGGATCTTCGGCCAGCGATTCATCATTCACCTTTAATGCAGTAAAAGTAACCAAAGCCACGTTTGGTACAGATGCGTTCAGACATCTCAAACGGCTTCAACTTATGGCGAATGGCTTTGATGTGGGTATCAATATTGCGCTCGTATGCAGCCTCTGGCGCCATGTCAGCAGCGACCATAAGTTGCTCTCGACTCAATACATTGGAAGAGACAGAAATCAGTTTATCGAGGATCTTGAACTCCACCGCGGTCAGCCCAAGCATTTGCCCGCCAACACCGTAGTCGAAGTTCTGCGCAACTAAATCATGGTTCAAATGAGGTTGTTCTGGAACAGCCACAGGCTCTGGTTTGTGCTCCATCATTGGCGCTTTAGCTTTGATTCTAAGTTTAATGCGAGCCAACATTTCACGCGGACTAAATGGCTTAGTCACGTAATCATCCGCGCCAATCTCCAAGCCCACGACGCGGTCAATTTCATCGCTTCTTGCGGTGAGAAAGATAATGGGAATATCAGAAAACTCACGGATGGTTTTGCACAATTCAAAACCATTACCATCCGGTAAGCCTACGTCTAAGACAAGTAACGCTGCGGAGTTGTGCTGCAAAAAGGCCAAGCCCTCTCCTGCCGTTGCAAACCACTCTGCGTGGTAGCCATCCATCTCTAATACATGAATCAGGTTCTCTGCGATAGCAGATTCATCCTCGATAATAAGGACGGTGGGTTGTTCGCTCAATGTCTTAGCCTCATTGACGGTGTTTATCTTTATGTTGGTATTATCACTTAATTTGGGGCCAAGGCTAGTGGATTGATGCAGCAAAGGCGCAGTTCGTGGATAATACTAATCAAACACACTTCTATTCAGCATAATAAATTTATCACTTAGATTAATGAGTCACCACAATTGTGGATACAATGATTTCAACCATTGATATGAACAGTGTTCATTTTAAACTCAAGTTATCAATTCGATTTTATTTAAAGGACAGTCACTGATGAAAAGAGCGCTAATCCCCCTGGCTTTACTGACTTTGCTCTCAGGTTGCGCTAGCATGTCTCCGGATGAGTGCAAAACGGCAAACTGGTACAACGTAGGTTATCAAGATGGCCGAGACGGCAACGATCCAAGCATTATCAATAGCTATACCGAAGACTGTGGTGAAGCGGGTGTGATACCCGACCGAGCGAAATGGAAAGAAGGCTTTGATAAAGGCACTATCCAATATTGCTCACCAGACAATGGGTACACTGTCGGTATCGAAGGCAAAGAATATTACGGTGTATGCAGCAGCAAAGAGTTTATTGAGAACTACCAGTTAGGTCATCAAGAATATCAACGCCAGCAACGCATCCAACAAATCGATACTGAAATCTCGGTCATCGATAATCAGCTTGATGGCAATCCAGACAAAGATAATGCCAAGAGACTGAAAGAGAAGAGAAAGCGATTGGCTGACGAGCGTTCAAGCCTCTTGTCGCCAACCATCAACTTGAATCTGAATTTCTAAATCGATTGGATTTAGCTTCTAAAAATTCATGGCCCTAGCTCAGTTCTAGGGTCATGAATTGACTGTTCGGATCGAGTTCGTAATCCCCGAACGGCTCGCAGTACACAAAGCCATGCTTTTCATACAACAGGCGCGCTGGTTTAAAAAACTCCATCGAGCCCGTTTCTAAACTCAAGCGCTGCAAACCTTTTTGCTTCGCTTGCTCAATCACATGAATCAATAATTGAGATGCCACACCTTGGTTTCTTGCCGTAGGCGTGGTGCGCATGGATTTCAGCTCCGCGTGTTGGTCATCCAACTCTTTAATCGCCGCACACCCAAGCAGTTGCTCACCTTTCCATCCGGTCCAAAATGTCACTTCTGGCGCTTTGAGCTTATCTAAATCTAACGCATGCACGCTTTCTGGTGGTGACGTGGCGTACATGTCCTGTAAATGTCCTTCCAACAGCGCAATCACTTGCGGCCGTTCTAAATTGTCGATTTCAATTCTCATATATCCATCCTTGGTTTTTCATAGCTAAAGCGGCTGTCTCATAATGTGCTGCGGTCCAACTGGGCCGCCGTGGTAAAGCTCATTGGTATCTTCAAACCCTGATTTTAAATAGCACTGATAAGCAGGTATGTTGCGGCAATTCACAGTGAGATAAAGCGCATCAAATTCGGGATAATGGCGTTTGGCGAAATTGGCAAACTGTTGAATTGCTCGCTTGGCGATGCCTTTGCCTTGATGACGGTGATCCACCAGCAAAGCACGCACGCCTAAACTGTTTTTCGGGCAAAAATCGTATTTCTCGCTGTAAGCTGCATCAAATAGAAAAAAGCCAACCACGTCATCGTCCGCCAGAATCAGATGCGGAAGCTCTGTGGGTTCAAGACGTGTAAGCATTTCACCCACATCCGCGACCGTAAACTGCGATTGCTCTTCTAGCACGCTAAGTTCGCAAGTTTGTTCATGTCGCTCAGGCGAATACTTTTCAATGGTAATCATAATCTTCCTTGTTGTTTTTATGCTCAATTCATACAGGGTATGTCGTAAATAGAAATACCTGGTGTCGTATTTCCCACTCGCAGGCAAACGTTTAGCACTCTATTATCCTCGCCATTCGATAGAGAGGTTTCCATGTCCCGTTTTTTACTTTGTAGTTTTGCACTCGTTTTACTCTACCCTACTGCCATTGATTTGTATCTTGTTGGTTTGCCTCAAATTGCGTCAGATCTCAACGCCAGTGAATCTCAGTTGCATATTGCGTTTTCGATCTATTTAGCTGGCATGGCTACCACCATGTTATTCGCGGGGAAAATTGCAGACTCTGTGGGACGAAAGCCTGTTGCCGTCGTCGGCGCGATGATCTTCGTGCTCGCGTCTTTTCTCGGCGGGATGGCTGAGCAACCAAACACTTTCTTGATTGCTCGCTTTTGCCAAGGCATCGGGGCTGGATCTTGCTATGTCGTCGCATTCGCGATTTTACGCGACACGTTAGACGATGAACGCCGCGCGAAAGTATTGTCGGTGCTCAATGGCATCACCTGTATCATTCCAGTGATCGCACCCGTGATTGGTCACTTGATTATGCTGAAATTTCCTTGGCCGAGTTTGTTTACCACGATGGCAGGAATGGGCATTCTCGTCAGTGTATTGGCCATTTTTGTTCTCAAGGAATCACTACCAAGCCAACAAGGTGAAGAACAGACAACGCCAGAGAGCCATCAAGAGACTTTCTTCGAGCGATTTTTTATCAGTAGGCTGATCATTACTGCACTTGGAGTGACCACCATCCTGACCTTTGTTAACGCTTCACCAATTGTTGTGATGAGTATGCTTGGTTTTGATCGCGGTGGCTATTCTTCCATCATGGCGGGGACTGCGACGATCAGTATGTTGATTTCGTTCTCGGCGCCATTGGCATTGGGGATTTTCAAGCAGCGAACCTTAATGATGAGCTCTCAAGTATTGCTCGTTTGTTCAGCCATCGTGCTCAGTGCAGCCCATTTCCATGATGGACAACCTTTTTACTATGTGTTCGGACTTGGGCTGATTTGCGCAGGCTTCGCTTGTGGCTTTGGCGTGGCCATGAGCCAAGCGCTCAGCCCATTCTCTCAACAAGCTGGCGTGGCAAGCTCGTTACTGGGCATTGCTCAAGTTTGTAGTTCCGCGTTCTATATTTGGTTTATGGGTTTCATCGGCGTTACTGCACTGAATATGTTGGTGTTTATCTTAGTGCTAGGTAGCGTAATCAGCCTTGCTCTAATACTATTGATTCCAAAGCCTGTTCACGATACCCATTATGAAGAAATCCCTAGCGCGACTTGATTTAAACTTACTGTTCACTCTGCAATTATTGTTGCAAGAGCAAAGCGTCTCGAAAACCTCGAAAAAGCTGAACGTTACGCCCTCTACCGTAAGTAAGTCGCTCAACAAACTTCGTCATTGGTTCGATGATCCTTTGTTTGTCAAAACACCTAAAGGTCTTGCGCCAACGCCTTTGGCGCAAAGCATGGAGCAAGATCTTGCAGAATGGCTGCAAATTGGCAGCCAGATTGCAGAAAAACGCAGCGATATTACGCCTAAAGGAGTGCGTTTTGATATCACGATTGAGTCGCCATTAGTGCTCACAGTGCTGGACAGACTCATCGTCGCTATCCACCAGCGATACCCTGAAGCGAAAGTAAAAACCAGTAACTGGGATTACGATTCACTCGACGCCATCATTCGGGGCGAGGCGGATATCGGTTTTACCGGCCGAGAAAGTCACCCTAGATCGAAAGAGTCGTTGGATCTTCTGCCTTATTTCTTGGATTTTGAGATTCTATTTTATGACCTGCCGATGGTGTATTTACATAAAGATCATCCGGCATTACAGCAAGAGTGGAATCTCGAGACCTTTCTGAGCTACCAACACATCAATATTGTTTGGGAAAAAAGTGAAACTTGGGCGTTGGATGAAGTATTAACGGAACTAGGGCTACAGCGCTCTATCGGGCTGACGATGTCCTACTTTGAGCAATCTCTTTTTATGGCAGCGCAGCCGACGCATGACATGATCACCACCGCGCCGCACTATTGCAAAAGTTACACAGAAAAGCTGCATCTCGATTTGGTGTGCTTGCCAATTCCGTTAGACCAAGCTCAACAAGACAAGTTACTGATTCCATTTACCATGATTTGGCATAAACGAAATGCGTACAATCCAAAATTGCTATGGTTGAAAAACACCATTAAGTCATTGTACAAACAACCTTCCCAACCACAGTAACACTTGGGCTAAGGTCAGGTTTTCTCTGGTTATTTTTAATGACTTTCTTGCTCTGATAGCTATAACTAATCACTTTATCAACTAATAAAAATGTTCTTTTGGATCTACACTAGCTGTTCATTTACACGCTAAGGGCCAAGGATGTCGACCTTTTTACTCACTGCTATTGCAATGCTGGCGTTCGCCGCCAATTCATTATTGTGCCGACTTGCCTTGGCCGAAGGGTTAATTGATGCAGGAAGCTTCACTCTCGTTCGATTGATATCTGGCGCGATTACCTTAATCGCAATGCTTGTCGTGAGAGGTCAGTGGAAAACCGATCGGCCAACTTCTCGCTTTCGCTTTTTTGCTGGCGTGGCGTTATTTGGTTACGCTGCCCTTTTCTCTTTCGCGTACTTACAACTGGCGACAGGAACCGGTGCTTTGCTTTTGTTTGGTGCCGTGCAACTTACATTACTGGCGATCTATTGGTTGCAAGGTGAGCGTTTTCAGTTTCTCGAAATCATCGGTATCGGTCTTTCAATTGTTGGATTTGTTTGGTTGATGTTGCCATCTGCCACTCGCCCCGATATTAGCTCTGCACTTCTTATGTTGATTTCTGGCGTTTGTTGGGCTGCGTTTACTGCGCTCGGTAAACAAGCGCCTTCTCCAAGTAGTGGCATCACGTGGGGATTCATCGCTGCATCAATAATTGGCGTGCTCCTTTCGCCATTAATCTTGTCCTCAATCCAACTTTCTTTGAGCGGAATGTTGCTCGCTATCGCATCTGGTGCCATTGCCTCTGGCCTTGGTTATACACTTTGGTACCAAGTCGTGCGTAAGCTCTCTTTACTTCAAGCCGCCGTCAGCCAACTTTCCGTGCCAGCCATTGCTTTGCTACTCGGCAGCATCGTACTCCACGAGCCTCTTTCACTGCATATTCTTTTAACCAGCGGCATCATTCTTGGTGGGATCGCTTTGGTTTTTTTATCTCGATCCAAAAAAACAAACGAACAATCGGCAAGCCGATAAAAAGTAATAACTTTCCCTCTCAAGTACCCATTCATCATCTATGCTTTTTAAAGCAGTAAAGCTCATTGCAGATGGTACAAGTGGTCTGCTTTGGTACCAGGCGAAGAATATAAGGTGAGAATTGGCTCACACAATGCAACGATTTTGTTTCAAAAATGAGAATCGTCACAGATCGCGAATTTGCTCGTTTTAGGCGTTTCGCCAATAACGCCAAGGGCTAGCACGAGATCAAGCCAAATACGCACTTTTTGTTTTGACAAAGGGTTTACAAAGCACACTTTTTCACCCGCTATATTCCGCCCCCCGAATTTATTCAGAACAAGATTCTGATTATTCATATAAGAAATTCATCAACTTATAACGATAAGCCTGAGCAAACTTTGACACTATGAACGACAAAATAAAATTCGCTATTAAAGTATCGCTTAGCCTGACTCTGGCTTATCTGATCCCGTTTGCCATGGGTTGGCCGCAAGCATCGACGGCCGCAACCACAGTGATGCTGATTGCATCCACAGGCAGTCGTCGTGAATCACTCGCCAAAGGTACCTTACGCGTGTTTGGTACGTTGGTTGGCGCCGTCGTTGGCTTGTTACTGGTGGGATTGTTTGCTCAAGACCGCTTGTTGTACATGCTGAGCGTGTCGGTTGTGGTCTCATTCATTTTTTACTTCCGTAATGCCTATCAAAAAGATCCTACGCTACTCATGCTGACCGGTGTGATGACGTTGATGATGTCCAATGGCGGTGACGCAGAAGGTGCGTTCCTTTATGGCGTTGACCGCGCCTATATGACGGTGTTTGGGGTGGTGGTTTACACACTCGTGGGGACTTTCTTATTCCCGACCAAAACAGAACAAAACCTAAGACAGCTCATCGAACAACTCAACCAAGCACAACGCGCGTTGTTCACCGCTATCTTGCAAAATTTCGAGCAAAAATCGGCAGGGCAAATCTCTCCTCAAGAAGGCGGAGAAGAAAATCCAGAAACGGAAGAGCCACAACCTCCTAGCGTGGACACTCTCATCGAACAGATGTTTGCCGCTCAAAATGCGCTCGAACAGCGTTTTGCCACGGTCAGTGTGGAATGCAGTGACGTGTCGGCCTACATGAAAGAGTGGCGCTTGGCAGTTCATTTGAACAAGCAGGTAACGCAACAATTGACCGTCGCGGCGCACAGCCACTTTAGCCACCAGCAAGACCGTGAAAGCATCAGCAACTTTGATCAAGCCGTGGCGGAAATTGACGCGCTATTTGATACCTGCCAACAAGTCTGGGACGAAAAAGAACCCGCTTATCGTGCTCAGGAATTCAAAGTCAAATACAACCAAGCGTTGCTAGAAAACGCAGCGCACCTAGAGAAAGGCTCTGCGCTTACGCTTGGTCACCTATTGGAACTGATGCATCAAAACTTGTCGCGTTTAGCGGAGAGCATTAGCTGTATTGACTCTGTGACGAACAATGTCTCCTTTGACGTGCCACTGCCGAAACCGAAAGGCAAGTTTCTATGGTGGGACGCAGAAAACTTTAAAACTGCGGTCAAAACCTTTGTTACCTATTGGATTGCAGGACTGATTTGGATTTATTTCAATCCACCAGGCGGCTACTCGTTCGTGGTCTTCTCGACCATGTTTATGTCTTTGCTGTCGTTCGTGCCTGTGCACCCGATATTGTTACTTGTGCTGTTCACTTTCGGCTTCTTGTTCGCGGTGCCTTCTTACGTCTTCATTCTTCCGCAATTGGATCTCGGGTTAGAACTTGGCCTGTTCATCTTTATCTACACCTTTATCGGCTTTTATCTGTTTAACGGGCCAGTGACGATTTTCTATATGATTGGCTTGTTTGTTCTTGGTTTAGACAACAACATGTTTTATCACTTCGGGATCCTCATGACGATCATGCTGTTGTTCTACATGGTGGTGTTCATGATTATTTTCGCGCACTACTTCCCGTTTAGCTCACGACCAGAACACCTCTTTTTGACCATAAAAGAACGCTACTTCCGACATACCCGAGAGCTGTTCACTACCTATCAACAGCAGTCCAGCTCGGTTATTACGCCGCTCAAACGGGCCTTGCACTTGGTGACGCTCAATGTCTCATCGAAAAAGCTCAAAGTCTGGGGTTCGAAAATCAACCACAAACACTTTGATAAAACCACGCCAGAAGCGATTGGCGCGTTTAGCAAAGCGTGTGATGTACTCAGTAATCACATCAACATCTTAATGGCCGCCGAGAAAAAGTTGATGACCAATCCACTAATTACTCAGCTTCGCCAACAGCACCGCGATTCCATCATTCCTTTGATGGCGGGCGCTTTAGCCAGCCATCAAGCAACACAAGAACTCGACTCCGTATTCGACCAATACAGTCAAGATTACCAAAGATTCGAAGATAAACTGGAAGATTTTTTTAGTGAGTTGGATTTATCTGACTACGCTTATTCAGAGATAGCCGGTTTTTATATCTTGCTGAATTTAAAACGGAACGTGTTCGAAGCAATCAAGCATTGCAAGCAAACCTACGAGGATATCGATTGGGTGAACTTACAACAGAAGCGTTTTTAAAGGTGGGGATATGATGCTTCCAAAACTAACCAAACCAAGCCTCGCCATACTTTCTTTGCTCGGACTCAGTGCGTGTACCACGGTAGGACCAGATTATGTTCATCCAAAGCAGGCGCCACTGCCAAGTGACTGGTCGGTGCAAAAAGCAGCCAAAGATACGCAGCAATCAGAGCAACAGCTACAACAATGGTGGCAGCAATTTAATGACTCGACTCTTAATCAGCTGGTTGAGTTGGCGAGCAAACAAAACCTCGATTTAGAAGCCGCAGGGCTACGAATTGTCCAAGCACGTTCATTGCTTGGTATTTCGACGGGCTTGCAATACCCACAAGTTCAAACCGTGTCAGGGAACCTAGCGCGTGCCTACGTAAATGATCAGGGCGTGAATAACGCCACTTTGTCGTTTGATGCTGCTTGGGAAATGGATGTTTGGGGCAAGTATGCTCGCGGTATTGAGTCGGCAGAAGCGGGTTACTACGCATCCATCGCATCGTATCACGACATCATGGTCACCATAACCGCCGAAGTGGCGCGCAATTACATCAACTATCGCACATTCCAAGAACGTATTTTGCTGTCTCGCCGCAATATCGAGATTCAAGAGCGTGTCGTACGTATTACTCAGGTGCAGTTCGACTCTGGCAACGTTACAGAATTGGACGTTCAACAAGCTAAAAACCAACTCTACACCACCAAAGCAGCGTTACCGAGCCTCGAAGTGGCAATGAAGCAATCACGTACTGTGTTGGCTTTGCTACTGGGTCTGTTACCAGAAGAAGTAGATCGACTGCTACAGTCGGATGGGATGCACAAGCAAATCGCTGAGTACGAAGCCCAGTTCAAATCGACGGGCAGAAAATCGGCGCTATCGGGCACCGACGAGCGTTCCATTGTGCCACGTCCACCGCTTTTGGATACGCAAGTGGATGCTAACTTAGTGATGCGACGTCCGGATTTGCAAGTCTCTGAGATGCAAGCTCGCGCGCAAAGTGCGCAGATTGGCGTGGCAGAAACCGCTCTGTACCCAAGCTTTTCGTTGTTCGGTTCCATCGGTATCGACAGTACGGTTCCCGATGGTAGCAGTTTCAGTTTTAGCGATTCGCTCACCATGGTGGTTGGCCCAACGTTCAGTTGGAATATTTTCCAATACGGACGCGTGAAAAATAATATTCGTTTCGAAGATGCTCGCTTCCAAGAAACGCTGACGAACTACAACAAAAAGGTACTGCAAGCCGTTAATGAAGTCACCAATGCAATCGAAGCGTATGACCTGTATTTGCAGCAAAAAGATTTACGCTTGCAATCGGTCAACTCTTCCATTCGTGCGTTCAACATATCCATGACACAGTACGAAAACGGACAAATTTCATTCGAACGTCTGCTTAACTCGGTAGAAAAAATGACCCGTGCGGAAGACAGCTACGCAACGATCAAAGGGAACGTGGCGAACCAAGTTGTTGCGCTCTACAAAGCCCTCGGGGGAGGCTGGCAAACCCAAACAGGCAAACCTTTCATCAGTGAATCGATTGCCACGCAGATGACAGAGCGCACTGACTGGGGAAGTTATTTAAATGAAGAAAACCGCGTATTGCCGCCTTTGCGCCTCGAAACTCCGGCTGAGACCAGTGATGAAAACAAAACGGAGGATCTCTAATGCCTCATGAACTTTCTTGGGGAGACGTTTACTTTTCTCCCACGTTACTGGTGCTCTTTCTCGCCGTCACGGCCACGTGGATAACGGTGATGATATTGAACAAGACACGTTTGTCTCGCTTCATCGCTTTTCCGTCTCTGACGTTTATTGCCATCATGGTCGGTTATGTGGTGGCCATCGACAGCTTTTATATTCAATTTTAGGTGCCAAACAAGATGAAAAAACTATTCGTAATCGCACTCAATCTTGTCATTCTTGGTGGCGCAGCTTGGCTCGGCTATCAAAAGTTTGAGGAATACTTTAATAACCCATGGACACGAGATGGGCAAGTGCGTGCTAACGTCATCAAAGTGGCTCCTCGCGTATCAGGCCCAATTGTAAATGTCGCGGTGCAAGACAACCAAGAAGTAAAAACGGGGGATTTACTGTTTGAAATCGACCCTGCGACTTACCAGGTTGCGTTATCTCAAGCCGAAGTAGCACTGGAGCGCTCCATTGTTAGCTCTCGCGGTAAAAAAATCGAATATGACCGCTTAAAAGACATTCGTGCCAAAGACCGTGGCGCAGTTTCTCATAAGGATCTGATTCGTCGTGAAATCGCTTACGAAGAATCGCTACTGCAAATCAAATCTGCAGAAGAACAACTAAAATCAGCACGCCTTAACCTCAGCTTTACCAAAGTTTATGCGACCGTCGATGGTTTTGTATCTAACCTCGATATTAGAAACGGTACGCAAGCGGTCGCAAACCAACCACTGCTCGCACTGATCGACAAAAACAGCTTTTGGGTATTTGGTTTCTTCCGTGAAAACCAACTTGCGCAAATCGAACCTGGCAGCCAAGCGCGTGTCACTTTGATGTCTCACCCAGACACGCCAATTGACGCGACGGTTGACTCGATTGGTTGGGGTATTGCGCCCAAAGACGGCACGGTCGGCTACAACCTTCTTCCAAACGTAAACCCTGTTTTTCAGTGGATTCGCCTAGCACAACGTATTCCGGTGCGAATCTCCCTACAAGAACTTCCTGAAGATATTGATCTTCGATTCGGGCTTTCTGCGTCCATCATGGTGATGAAAGAGTCATCCGCAGAAAGTGAACAATAACTAAGTGAGAAGAGCCATGGTCATTGGTAAAAACCTCAAAAATATTAATGAAGAAAACAACTTCTTCTATCTAACCTTAGCACTAGTGATTTTGTTGCTAGGGAGTGCGATGGCACAAGTCGTAGGTGAAGGGACGATTGAACACATACTTCAGGCTTTCACGGTTCTGACGTTTATCGTCTGTTTTGCGAGCCTTCGCTTTGACAAAACCTGGTCTCGTTTCCTCTACAGCCTGTTTGGTGTTTGGGTTCTTGTGATTGTGATCAAGACCGTTTTCGACATCAGAGAGATGAATGTGGTGATGCTTGCCCTCACCTTTGCGTTCTTTTTCGGCACTTTTAAATCCATCGCAAGACAGATTCTTTTCACCGGCCATGTCAACAGCAACAAAGTCATTGGCTCGGTAGCGCTTTTCTTGCTGCTTGGTCTGATGTGGGCGATTGCCTACCTCATTCTGCTTGAGTTTTCGCCTGAAGCCTTTACCGGTATGGAAGCAATTTCGTGGGGGCAGAACTTCTCCAATGCAGCGTATTTCAGTTTCGTTACCTTAACCACGCTCGGTTATGGCGACATTAGTCCTCTAACACCATTGGCTCAAGTCGTGGTGTATTTAGAGGCCATCACAGGTGTTTTTTATATGGCGATTGTTGTTTCAAGTCTCGTCAGTTCTAACATTGATCATCAGGTAAACAAAAATGGATAAACAATCGG
>NZ_JAWOTF010000039.1:0-18958 GCF_033338735.1 Vibrio sp. Vb1127
AACCATCAGCTCAGTGCTTACTCAAAAGAGACGCTAAAAGCGCTGCATGAAAAGGGTTATACCTTTGTCTTTGCAACCGGCCGTCACCACGTAGACGTTGCGAGCATCCGTCGCCAAGTTGGCATTCCAGCTTATATGATCACGTCGAATGGTGCCCGAGTGCATGACCAGGAAGATCAGCTAATGTACAGCGAGAATGTCCCTGCGGAACTGGTACAAGGCGTGATCGACACGATCAAACATGATCAAGAAATACTTATTCACATGTATCAAAATGATAGCTGGTTGATGAACAAGGATGATGAAACGTTACGTGACTTCCACGATGAATTCACTTACGTCTTATTTGATGAAGACCACGCCCCAACTGACGGTATTGCGAAAGTTTTCTTCACGCATCCTGGAGAAGACCACGAACGTTTGGTCGTATTTGAAAACAAACTACGTGAGCAGTTTGGTGATAAGCTGAACATCGCATTTTCAACGCCTTGGTGTTTGGAAGTAATGAGCGCTGGCGTGTCTAAAGGTCATGCTCTTGAAGCGGTAGCGAAAAAACTCGACCTCACGTTAGAAAACTGCGTAGCATTTGGTGATGGCATGAATGACGTAGAAATGCTGTCGATGGCAAGTAAAGGGCTAGTTATGGGTACATCACACGAAAAAGTGATGAAAGCTCTACCAAATAATGAAGTAATTGGCAGCAATGCAGAAGATGCGGTTGCACACTACCTACAAGAACACTTGCTGTAAGCTTCAATACTCCAAATAATGAAGGGCTGCACATTCGCAGCCCTTCTCTTTTATCGCTGACTTGGCAGCTTCTCTTTGCCAAGAATCGCGTCCCATTCTTCTTCTGTCACGGGCATAATCGACAAGCGATTTCCACGTTTCACCAACGGCATGTTCTCAAGTTCTGGCATCGCTTTCATCACCGACAACGGAATCACTCGCGCCGTTTTACGTACAAACTCGACATCCACCATAATCCAACGCGGGTTGTCTGGGTCTGACTTTGGATCGTAATAATCGCTTTCGGGATCGAATTGGAAATGATCGGGATAGGCTTCTCTCACAGCTTTAGCAATACCTGCCACGCCAACATGTTTACAAGAAGAGTGGTAAATCAGGACTAAATCGCCCACCTTCACTTGGTCACGCATCATATTGCGCGCCTGATAATTACGAACTCCCTCCCAACATGAAACCTTTTGGGTTCGAAGCGTGTCAATAGAAAAGGTATCTGGTTCAGTTTTAAATAACCAATATGCCATAATGCCATCCGATGCCGATTGAGTAACAATAATGAGGAAGATATAACATGAAGGCTTTGAAAAACCCAGTGGCGCTTACCACCCTGCTGGTTCTGCAAGCATGTAGTTCACAGTCGCCACAATCTGGTGCCGCTGACCTAACCTCTCCACCAGCAACCTTAGATAAGCCTGAAACCATTCAACCTCAAACTTTTATGCTGCGCGGAAAAGTGATCGTCGGTCACGAGAGCCAATACATCATGCCTTGCGGCAGCGACAAGCAATATTGGTTGCAACTATCACCACAACAAATGCAACGAGCAATTCAGTTAAATAACGAGCCTTACCAGACTATGTATGGCGAGGTTATCGGCCACCTCAACCCACCGGGCATCGATGGGTTTTCTGCTGATTTTGATGCTAACTTTGTCGTGGAACAAGTGAACTTCCTCACAACGGAAAATCCAAACCGTTGTCAGCAACCAAACAAACCAACTCGCGTGTTTGGTAATGAGCCTTCTTGGTCGGCAAGCTTTGAGGCTAATGGACTAACATTCCAGCAAATCGGCAAACAAACCACAAAATTAGCGATTAAAAGCAGTCAGCTTCAACCTCGCCAGCGCACTTATCAACTACAAGATGGTGAGCTTCGCTTAACAGAAAACCTCTGCTCAGACACAATGAGCGATTCTTTGTATGGCTGGAAAGCAACACTAAAACATGATGGCGAGACGTATCAAGGTTGTGGTATGGCTGCAAACGTCGATGCAACGCTTGGCTGGGCTAATACCTATGTCGCGACCTCAACTCAATCACAAGGTTTTGAAGTACAAATGACCTTAAACCCAGACCATAGCGCCACAACAAAATACCGTTACGCCAATGGACAAGCACCATTAATCGAGCGTGGTTACTGGCAACAGTTAAGTCCGTCTCAGGTTCAAGTTGTCATGACGCATCATCAACAGCAAAGGCTAATGTCAGAGCGACTGTTTACTCGAGAAGGCAATCAGCTCAAAGCGACCAAAGAAAAAGTCGGTAACTTGGTATACCCAATCGCCGATGGTGGTTTAGTCCTTTATCCTGCCACCGTTCGTGATGAAGGCATCATGCAACCAGCCGAAAAACGCACCAACAACCCCATCGGTAGTGCTGACGTCCCTTCTAGTGCAGAGTTTGATTCAAAAGTAGATGCCGCGGTGCGCAACTACTTCTTTATCCATCAAACCACCCCCAACAATAACCAATACCGTTGGCTAACTTACGACCTCAACAGCGATGGTAACGAAGAGCTATTGGTACAGTTGGATTGGTGTGGTTCCGGAGGCTGTACATTGCTGATATTTGAACATCACGAAAAGGAATGGCGATTTAATAGCCGCATTACACTAGTGCAAAGCCCGATTATGCTCGGCCAACAAACCTCTCATGGTTGGCGAGATCTGATTTTTAATGTCAGCGGTGGCGGAGCTAAAGCGGCTCAACACGTGATGCAATACACTGGGGTTAGCTACCCACTCAACCCAAGCATGGCGCCAACGGCAACGCCGAACCAAGTCAGTGGTGTGCGTCTGTTCTCTGATGGGATAAGCCCGGTGCGCGAAGGAGTTCGTCTGTAATGTCACAACCGTGTCCAACCTGCGGTTTTCAATTCAATTGTATGTGCTCGCTAATGCCGAAACTTACCAGTGAGCACAACATCCTGCTGTTAATGCATCCGAATGAACTGAAGCGTGATACTAATACCGGCCAGCTACTAGAGCAGTGCCAACTCAACATTGAGCGAGTAATCTGGGATCGCAAACAGCCACCAGCAGAATTGCTCACTCTATTAGCTGATCCGTCGCGGTATCCGGTGTTGCTCTTCCCCTGTGAAGAAAGTATCACACTCGAAGATGTGGTACTCCAAAGCCAGCAACAAACCAAAACTCCGCTGTTTATTATTTTGGATGCCACCTGGCAAGAGGCGCGCAAGATGATCAATAAGAGCCGTTGGTTAGAAGGTATCCCTACTATGGGATTGTCTGCGTCGGCGGACTCACAATATCAGCTGCGACGCAACCAACAACAAGGTAACTTGTGCACGTTTGAAGTCGCTGCACATTTGCTCGGGCAACTTGGAGAACAAAACAACCAACAACAAATGCAGCGCTTTTTTGCCCATTACCTCGCTCTGTTCCAAGCTGAAAAGAGTGGACACGCTCTTAAGCGTTAACCATTAAGCTCAGTAGAAGAACCAAACAAAAAACGCAGCCTACGCTGCGTTTTTTACGACAAGAAGTTTCACGTGAAACATCATTAAAACAGTCGAGTCGGCTCGCCAAGATAGTAACCCTGCAAATAATCCACCCCCATGTCTTGTGCAATGGTGCACACCTCCTGATTGTGGACGAACTCCGCCACCGTCTCCGCGTTAAACACCTGGCACAAACGCACCAACTGGGAAGCGATCTTGCGCTGTTTTAAGTCTTTATCAATATCACGAATCAAGCTGCCATCGAGCTTTATGACTTCTGGCTCCAACTTTAGGATTTCATCGATATTCGAATAGCCGGACCCAAAGTCATCAACAATGATACGCGCCCCTAAGCTTCTAAAATGACTGCACACTTCTATCATTCGGCCGTAGTCTTTGATCTGCTCAGATTCCAGCACTTCTAAACCAATTCGCCTTGGGTCATTTAGCTGGCTAATTTCATGCTCTAAAAGCATTAAAGTTTTATCACTGAGCAAATCTTGCGGCGATAAGTTTATAGAAAAGTCACCTTGCTTATCTCGCATATAATGCAACGTAGAATGAATCATGTGCCGACTTAGTCGAGTGTAAAGATGTGTATCAGAGATAATTGGCAGAAAACGCCCTGGCGCAATCACCGTTCCATCGGCTTCCAGAATACGAACCAAACATTCTTGGCTTGCCAATTTGTGGCTACCCGCATGCACAATAGGTTGGCTATAAGTGATGATATTCTGTTTGAGAATGGCTCTACTGACGCAACTTAGCCATCCAAGTTGCTCTTTACGCACATCCTCACTGACTTCAATATCTTTCGCATTACAGATATGGGTATTACTGCGTACACCGGAGCGCCTCGCTTCGATGCCTTTGAGTAAGAGCTCATCTACTGAAGCGGATGGAAAATCTCGACGACTCACTAAGCCGCCGCATAGCGAGATAGAAAGATAATCTATTTCACGTAGGCCAATTGGCTCAAAATTAGTTTGTTCTACCGCGTCAGCAAAACGCGTAAAGTGCTGTTTGATGGTCTCGCTGCTTTGATCAGCTTTAAATATGAACGCCCATTCACCAACCCCAATACTATAAAGCTGCAAAGCCGTTGGCATGCCGAAACGCTTTCGTAGTCGATTCGTAAAGTGCATTGAGAGATCTTTGAGTAATTGATCTCCCACTCGGTAGCCGTATTTTTCGTTGATATGACTAAAGTTAAGTAGCTTTAGAGTCAACAAATGCTCATCCAAATCGATGTTACTCAGCCGCTCTTGCAATGCGACCCGGTTTTGTAATCCCGTGCGACTGTCGCGTCGATAGCTTTCTTGTAACTTGCGCGTTTGGCGATCGAGTTGATATCCCATATGCGCGTTCATATGGTTGAGATCGCCGATCGCATTTCGAATCAAGCTAAACAGCGGTGAAATAGAGGAGCTAACGGGCGACTTAGGCAAGTTCAATGTTTGCACTTCGTCTCCCTCTCGCATCGCTAAATACGTCAGGCTGTGATGAAGAATTTCGGGCTGACCAATACCACCATGCAGCTCCCCCATACAGTAACTACCAAACGTCGTCGCAATATCTTTGAATGCTTGGACTTCGTCGCTGCTGTCAATAAAGTCTAACCGTGACGCGCAGTTAAAAATCATCACGACTTCAGGTTGGTGCATGGCTAACTCAACCACACCATGCCGCACTTGCTCGAGCGTTAACGAGGGATGGTTATAGCAAAATTGCACTTCGTCACCAAGACACCAGGGCCTGTCGAAGCTCATACTGCCATCAGCGTGTAGCTCCGTTACCGTACAAACTTCCTTTCGCCCTAAGCTTTCTCGATACAAAGGAAAGCTGAGCAGTTGACTCAGCGTCACGTCATGGCCATCCGCCAAGTAACGCTTGTATACGTCCAGCGCTTTCTTCTCACCTAAACAATACAAGCGCGTTCCTTTTGCATGAGTGACTTTGTGTGGCATGCCAATCGGGTTCCACTCCGAATACGCATCAGTCCATAGCTTCAAAGTATCACTGTGCAAAGCTACGGCAACCACAGCGTTATCGTAAACTCGGTTTTGATATAGCACCCAGCAGCCATCGTCAATACTCTGCGCCAACCCTCCAGAAATCACTACTTCTTCACTGGCGAAGGTTTGAAACAAGGGATAGTCACGTCGTTCAATTTGCACAGCAAAGCTGAGGATCACCTGTGAATTATGCTGCATTAGAAGAGAGCGCTTGAGCTCCCCGCCATCAATGTCAGGGGAGTAAGAGTATGTTTGTACCGCAGAAGTCAGCGTGGTTTGCTCAAATTCAATCACACTCACTAGGCAACCAGAGGTAAATATCTCCCCTTCCAGAATTACATTACGCGTACTATGCCCCATAACATGAGCATTCGGCAGCGACGACAAAACGGCGTCTGCAAGTGTGGTCGTAAATTCGCGCGATTGCGTCGACAATATTTGTACTAAATATTGTTTATCTGAGGAAATTGGAAAAGTGACTAAAAAGTCATTCAGTTGACTGACATCGTGAACCAGTTTTGAAAAAGCTCGCATGGACCTACCACTGCCGTAACACTATCTTCACCACGACGTGTGGCGTTACTATTTTTATTTAATAGAGAATAATTTACGTGGCTTTGCGCTGCTTTTCTAGACACAAAATGAGATTAGAATGGATTAATGCGAAAGCAATTAAAAAAGTGTGAGTAACGGCTGCAAACTATTGATTTCAATATCAGGTAAAGTACGTGTTTTTGAATGGTTAATGACATTTTTATTCATATCATTAAACCAACAGGCTGCAAAACCAGCCAACTTTGCACCATGCACATCTGTGGTTAGGTGATCACCGACATGCAGAATATTCTCCGCAGGGATATCCAAGAATCGCTTCGCTTTAGTAAACATATCGGTTGCGGGTTTCGCCAATCCATCTGGTCCTGCTTTAAGTACCTGTTGGAAATAAGGCGTAAGACCGATGCGGTCTAAATCCACATTACCGTTGGTGATTGCCACCAACGGGATGTGCTGCGCGAGTTCCTCCAATACATCGAGGCTTTGCTGCGGCACTTCAAAACGGTTACGCCAGTCCAACGCAACGTCTACTGCGGCTTTCGCGGCGGCATGTGCTGCGTCTTCGTCGTAGCCTACTTGGGAGAAGGCTTGCTGAAGTTGCACTAAACGCCATAAAGTGACATCGCTCTTCAGCTCGGGTTGTTGCTGCACAACACACTGCTTGAGAGCAAACCAATCCGCTTTGTTCATATGAGCAACCGCTGGATGATGGTGCTTGAGCCAAGATAGCAACTCACGCTCCATGCGAACGATCACAGGATAGTTATCATAGAGGGTATCATCTAGGTCAAAGGTCATTGCCTTAATAGGCTCGATACGGCGATAAAATTTCATACTTCGGCTCACTCCCCGTTCTTTTTACGTGCGCGTGGGTGGGCTTGGTCGTAGGCTTGCGCCAAATGTTGGAAATCCAAGTGCGTGTAGATTTGGGTCGTCGAAATGTTCTCGTGCCCTAAAAGCTCCTGCACCGCACGTAAGTTATTGCTTGATTCGAGCATATGTGTCGCAAATGAGTGACGCAATTTATGCGGACTAATATGGCTTGCGACAGACTGTTTCTGCCCCCATTCAGCCATGCGCTTTTGCACGCTACGATGCGAAATACGCGTTCCAAGCTTAGATACAAACAAGGCGGGCTCACCTGGAGCGGCTAAATCGCCACGAACGCGTAACCACTTCCCGACCCACTCGGTTGCCATCCCAGAGAACGGCACTTTACGTTCTTTATCGCCTTTACCAATAACACGAAGCTCACCACTACGCAGTTGTACGTCACGTACATCCACACCCACCAGTTCAGCCAAACGTAAGCCGGCGCCATACATCAGCTCCATCATGGCGCGATCGCGCACAGCCAGCGGGTCGTCCTCGTTGACTTCAAGTAATTGGCTCACTTCGTCAACATCGAGGTTTTTGGGCAACGGGCGTTTTTTGCGAGGTGCTGAAACCCCTTTGGCTGGGTTAGCCGACATCTCGCCACGCAGAATAAGGAAATCGAAAAAGCTACGCAGCGATGAGAGGCGCGTTGCCAAACTGCTGGCTTTCATGCCTTCTCGCATGCCCTTACCTGCTAATTGGCGCACCCAACCAGCATCCACTTGAGACCAATCTTTGAGCCCCATTTCAGCTAGGTGCTGCGCCATAGTTTCTAGCTGCTGTTTGTAATTGCGCTGAGTATGTAGGCTAAGCCCCTTTTCGCTTCGTAAGAATTCATAGAAGCGCTCAAGAGGCTTTTGCAGACTATTTGGCAGAGGAGTGTTGGGAGTTGTCGTCATCGTAACTTTGCCATACCAGTGTTTGAGCGAGATGTGCCACTACTAATGATAGGTGACGCAAAAACAAGGTATCCATATCTGGCTGAAAATGGCCGCCATCTTCACTAGAAAAAGCAAGCACGCCCAGTGTTTGCTGTTTCACGAGCGGCAGTACCACATAGGAACCCATTTCCGGCACTTCCATGTTGCCAAACAAAGCTTCACGATCCACTTTGCGAAGACGTCCTAAGTACGCATCTTTGCCATTTAAGTGAGTGGTCGCAAAGCGTTGATAACTTTCCTTACTCAATTGAATTGATGCGTCGCATTGACTAAACAATCGAACAAACGCACGTAAGCCCAATGCTTTGGCTTTATCTTCGATAGAATGAATGACTTGTTTAAAGTCACCACACTTTAGAATCTGCCCCTGCAAATCCATAAATTCGTAAAAGGTGCGATCATTGTTCGCCGCAAGCGACATTAGTGTAGTGATCTCTTCCTCTAACTCTTCAATGCGCTGACGTTGACGATTCATTTGGATGTGCACCAAAGATACCGCGCCTAAGTCTGAGTGTGGGAAAGATAAACGATCCACAAGCTCCGGACGTTGCACAAAAAAGTCTGGATGATCTTTGAGGTACTCGGCCACGACTTCAGCCGTTAAGGCATCTGCTTCTACTTGAGACAAACCGTTTCCTTTTTCTTCAACTAGCAAGACAATTGACCATCAAATACATGCGTTGTAGGTCCGGTCATAAACAACGGCTTGCCAGGACCTTGCCATGCAATTCGCAATTCACCACCAGGTAGAGAAACCTTAACGTTTTCATCCAACAAGCCCTGCAGAATCCCAACCGCGACTGCCGCGCATGCACCACTACCACAAGCTTGCGTTTCTCCTGCGCCTCGCTCGTAAACTCGAAGACGAATATGGTCACGACTCATCACCTGCATAAAGCCAGCGTTGACGCGCTCTGGGAAACGCTCATGCGACTCAAGCAGCGGACCGAGAGTTTCCACTTCTGCCGTATCCACATCGTCGACCACGGTCACTACGTGCGGGTTACCCATGCTCACAGCACCACAAAACAAGGTATTGTCGCCTGCTCGCATGATGTAAGTTTTCTCTTTTTGCTTCGCTTTGAAAGGAATTTTGTTCGGTTCAAACTCTGGCACGCCCATGTTGACCGTCACTTCCCCATCATCTTCGATGTTGAGAATCATCTTTCCTTTCTTAGTGCTCACGCTGATGCTGTATTTATTGGTCAGCCCCTTCAAGCGAACAAAGCGGGCAAAACAGCGTGCACCGTTACCACACTGTTCAACTTCACTACCATCGGCATTAAAAATCCGATAATGGAAGTCGGTTTCGGGGTCGTACGGGGCCTCTACCACAAGCAATTGGTCAAAACCAACGCCAGTATGACGATCCGCCAAGCGGCGGATCAGGTCTTGCGAGAAAAACACGTTCTGGGTAATACAGTCGACGACCATGAAGTCGTTGCCCAAACCGTGCATTTTGGAAAAGTGGAAATGCATTTGTTGTGTGTTACTCCGGTAGAATCTGTTCCAGCTGCCACAAACTGGTCAGCTCCTCACGCTGGCGAACTAAGTGGCTTTGTTTACCGTCCACCATCACTTCTGCCGCTCGGGTACGAGTATTGTAGTTCGAAGACATCACAAAACCATAGGCACCTGCTGAACGAACCGCGAGTAGATCACCTTCTTGCAAAACGAGTGCGCGATCTTTACCCAAGAAGTCGCCGGTTTCACAAATAGGACCAACCAAGTCGTAAGTCTGAGCTTCACCCTTTCGCGGTGAAACTGGCACAATATCTTGCCATGCTTGGTATAGCGCAGGACGCATCAAGTCGTTCATTGCAGCGTCGATAATCGCAAAGTTTTTATGCTCAGTATGTTTTAAAAACTCAACACGCGTTAGCAAGATACCTGCGTTCGCAGCAATTGCACGGCCTGGCTCAAAGATCAGCTCCAAGTCTTGGTGATTTTCAAGACGACCAAGTAACGCTTTGGCGTAATCAGAAGGCTGAGGTGGTAATTCATCACGATAGACCACACCCAAACCGCCGCCGACATCAAGGTGACGAATGTTAATGCCTTGCGCTTTTAAATCATCAATCAGGGCTAATAAACGGTCTGTCGCGTCGATAAATGGGTCTATATTGGTCAGCTGAGAACCAATGTGGCAGTCGATACCTTGCACATTCAAGTTCGGCAGGCTTTGCGCGAATTTATAAACATCTGGCGCACGATCAAACGCAATGCCGAATTTATTGTCGCGAAGACCAGTCGAAATGTAAGGGTGTGTTTTCGCGTCGACATCTGGATTGATACGCAGAGAAATTGGCGCAATCACACCAAGCTCACCCGCAACCTTGTTCAAACGTTCTAGCTCTGGCTCAGATTCAACGTTGAAACATTTGATACCTAGCTCAAGAGCGCGCTTCATCTCTGCCGGTGTTTTACCAACACCAGAGAAAACGACTTTTTTCGGATCACCGCCTGCGGCAATCACACGCTCAAGTTCACCACCCGACACGATGTCAAAACCCGATCCCAAACGCGCTAGCGTGTTCAATACGCCTAAGTTTGAGTTGGCTTTCACCGCGTAGCAAACCAGGTGAGGATGCTGACCCACAGCACTATCAAACGCCTTCCAATGGCGCTCTAGCGTGGCTCGAGAATATACGTAAAGAGGAGTGCCATATTGCTCTGCAAGAGCTTGAAGTGGGACGTCTTCGGCCCAAAGCTGGCCATCATCCTGATAGTTGAAGTAATCCAAAATTCGCTTCCCTTATTTTATTCGACTGCTGAACCCTAATTTCACCCTAAGGTGCGGTTATTTATTGTGATTGCTCATTCTGTTGAGTGTCATCTGGAATGTATAGTGAGCCAGACTGACCACACCCCGCTAAGGTCGCGGCAACCATCACAAACAACACAGTAACTAATTTTTTCATTTCGCATATCGTGATTATTGAATCAATGCCCCCTATAATCGCACCACACTCAGGAAAAGCAATAGGATAGACGGATGAACGATACTGAATTTCATCAACTGGTGGATGCGCAGATGCAAATCATCGAAGAATCCATCGATGATTCAGGCGCAGACATTGATTACGAAGTCACTGGCAACGTAATGACATTGGAATTTGAAGACCGCAGCCAAATCATCATTAATCGCCAAGAGCCGATGCATGAGATCTGGCTAGCGTCCAAATCTGGTGGTTTCCACTTCAAACTTATTGAAGGTAAATGGACCTGCTCAAAAACGGGTATGGAGCTATTTGAAATGGTGAAGCAAGAATGTGAAAAGCACGCGGGCGAAGCCATTGACTGGGCATAATTCTGGTCAATCGTCACCAAAACAAAAAGAGCACCGAAGTGCTCTTTTTGTTTATTGATACGGGTTTAATTACGCGTTCACAGTTTTGGTCGGGCGACTCGGTGAACAACCGTCATTACGGTAAGGAATGATATACGCATTCCCCTCTTCAGGGTGAATAATTTGATAGTACTGAGGCAGGTTAAAGTTAATAAACTTCGACGCGACGCGACTATCGTCTTTTACCGACGTGTAGAAACTGTTTACAGACGAAATCATTTCATCTTTGGAGCCACTAAATTGGTGATACACTTCAACTTGATTTGACTCATCCAACACATAAATATTGAAGCCATCTTCGTTATCTTCAAAGAAGAACTGCACCAGACCTTCACTGGCAAACCCATCCACCGCTTCCGGCATTTGATATTCTTGCTCACGATCGAGCATTAACAGCGGCGAGCCTTTGAGTTTGTTAGTGGAAATGCTGCGGTAGAAATCGATGGAATTTTCTAGCTTCTGCACCGACACACCACGACGTTCAAAGAACAACCCATAAGTCTGGTTACCAAGACGCATCGCTTTAAAGCGGCGACGTTTCTCTTGCTCTACTGGTTTCAAGCGTAAGTCGATACATTCAGCTAAAAGCTGGTAAACCATATTGCGCATCACACCACGCATGTTCTTCGCATAGCAGAACACATCCACTGATTCTGGTGGCAACGCATCTTGGTGCATTTTGCCCAAAATGGTTTTCAGTGCATCCAGCATCGCCGTTTCCCCTTTGAAATGCAGCGTACGCACTTCATGCCAAGAGTTACGGTAAACAAGGTCAACACTGCCGACTAAATTTTTATGTTCTGGACCAAAGCTAAAAATATCGGTGTTCTTAACATCCACTTTCAACGAACGACCAGAAAGTTCAGACGTCGGATCATTTTCAAAGTTGATGAACATCGCAAGCTGGCTTATTTCACAAGGACTCGCTAGCGCCTGCATAGATGGACGACGCTTACGCAACGCAAAAGTATTTCGTAAGTCACTCACCATTTGGTAAAACTTATCAATATCTAGCTGCGCTTCACGTACCACGGCATGTAAACGAGTCGATTCAGTGATCAAGCCATTGAAGAATGCCCAAGCAACCAACTTACTCAAGTATTCATGATGCTCTAGATATGGTTGCCCCAAAATGCGGTGCGCAATAAGTGGTTGTTTATAGAGGTACCAACCAGACTTGTTCACTCCCCCTTTTTTCACTTCGATAAAGCTCAAGTCAGGCTCGTGCAGATCAGGTGAAATCTGTGGGTTTAGTAACGTTACTTTGCCCGGCAATACTTCAAAAGCTGCGTAAAGTTTACGGGCCAAAATACTGATGTCTTGCGGACTGATAGCAGAAGTGATGTCGTTACGACGCGCAAATTGAATCAAGTTACGGTAGCTTTGCATCAACGCATCCAGCAATGCATGATGTACCACCTTCACTTGTTCAACCTTCCAATTACGGCGGTCATCGAGCTCTGCAACGACACTTGCATCCCAATTCCATTTTGCAATCATATCGCTCAGCGCTTCACGGCGCCAAGCTACTGAGCCAACATTCGGCTCACGAGATAATTTTTCATGGGTTTTGAGATAGAAACAGCGACGCACCAAATCCAAACGTGTATCGTCTTGAATTCGCTCTAAGTAACGGGTTACTTTTTCCAACATTAAGTAGTACGCATCCATGCCATAGAGATCAGGCTCATGGGCAAAGAAGCGACGCTTAGTGTCGATACTTAACAATTGAGTATGCGGGTATTCCCACGAGTAAGCTTCTAGCAAGATGGCTTTTAATACCGATTTGTAGGGAGAGTCGATGCTTTTGTATAACTGCCACAAGTTCGAGCCGAAGTATTCTTCAGCAGGAATGCAGTTCAATTTACCAAAGTCGATCCATTCACTACAATCGATGTAACCATCACTGCACAATTGAGAAACGTACTCGTCGTAACACTCTTCCATTTCTGGCGGCACGATTTGCCATAACAAACGCTGTCCGGCAATACGCACCGCACTACGATAGAATTCATCTAACAAAAGTAAGTGCTGAGATGAACCACAGTTATCACCTGTCATCTCCTCAGAATGATTGCTTCTAAAGCGCTCTTTATCCATTAAGAAAAAGTTCGCTTCCACGCCTTTGCTTTGTGCCCAATCCGTGATGAGTAGGCATTTATTGGTCAATAACTCGCGTTCGTCACAATCCATCTCTGGTGAAATACACACCCAAATATCCAAATCACTGGAAGTACTTTGACCAATCGAGGAGGTACTGCCCATGGTGTACAAACCCAATATAGCGGGCTTTTCTACCGTCTTGAGCGGCTGACCAATGGCAAGTTGAATATCATCTATGAATTGTTGCTGAATGCTATTTAGTTCAAGCCCATGCACACCAAACGGGACATCGGCATCATAATAGCCAGGAATTACAGGATGGTTGTAGTTCAACAAGGCAGGAATCAAGTGGAAGACTTGCTGGCTTTGCGAATCCATAAGCGCCAACGCGCGATCAACTCGCTGCTGATTCAAATTATCTAGTCGCTGGATGATTTTTTGGGTGTAAGCCTGCAAGGGGAATTCCTTGGTTGAACAATCACGAAAATCTGCTGACGTTTTAAACCAAAATGGCTTAAAAACGTGATCAATTTAACACTTTTATTGGTGCGGGTAAAGCTTCACGCCCGCGTATCACTCTGGATACAAAACCATACTTTAGTCACAAAATTAATCGCGCGGTAGTGTCGCTCTTATTACCTATTACTAATAATAGTCCTTAGTCTAATTGAGAATCCAGTCACACTATTTTCATAACGTCATGTAATTCCATTCATAGCCTTCAGAGATAACGAACTAACAGTAAGCATTTCTTGATGAGAATGGTAGGATAAACCCAAATCCAAACAGCATTGAGAAAATCATGACACAATCCACACCGATTCGCATTGCAACTCGAAAAAGCCCTCTTGCTTTATGGCAAGCTTACTTTGTTAAAGACGCCCTTCAAGCCGCTCACCCAGGCTTGGAAGTCGAGTTAGTAACCATGGTGACCAAAGGTGACGTGATTTTAGATACACCACTAGCAAAAGTTGGCGGCAAAGGCTTGTTCGTAAAAGAGCTTGAAGTCGCGATGCTAGAAGGACGTGCAGACCTCGCCGTTCACTCAATGAAAGACGTACCCGTCGATTTCCCAGAAGGCCTTGGCCTCGTGACCATTTGTGAGCGTGAAGATCCTCGTGATGCCTTCGTCTCTAATACCTATAGCCACATTGATGAGCTCCCTCAAGGTGCCGTGGTTGGTACTTGCAGTTTGCGCCGTCAATGCCAACTGAAAGAATATCGTCCGGACATCATCATCAAAGAGCTTCGCGGTAATGTGGGCACTCGCCTTGGTAAGTTAGATGCGGGTGAGTATGATGCAATCATTCTTGCTACGGCTGGCCTCAAACGATTGAAGCTTGAAGAGCGCATTCGTAGCTTTATCGAACCAGAGCAATCACTACCAGCGGTAGGGCAAGGTGCTGTCGGTATTGAGTGCCGCCTTGACGATGAAAGACTGCTTAAGCTGCTTGAGCCACTTAACCACCAAGACACCGTAGACCGCGTTTTGTGTGAGCGCGCAATGAACCTTACGCTAGAAGGCGGCTGTCAGGTACCTATCGGCAGCTATGCCCTGCTAGACGGCGACAACATTTGGCTACGCGCATTAGTTGGCGAACCAGATGGCAGCGAAATTGTGCGTGGTGAAATTCGTGGCCATCGTAAAGACGGCGAAGCATTAGGAGTGCAGCTAGCCAATGAGCTGCTAGATAACGGCGCTCGTGAAATCCTAACTAAGCTGTACGCAGATCACGAATAACCATGGCAGTGTTGGTCACTCGGCCGGGAGAGCAAGGCAACGCGCTTTGCTCTCTGCTCGAAAGGCACGGCATTTCCGCATATCACCATCCTCTGATCGACATTGTCGCCGATCTCACGGACACGCACCTCTCTAAACATCTACATCAAGCTCAAATTGTTATCGCTGTTAGTCGACATGCAGTGCAATGTGCACAGCAAATCTTAGCCAGCAACGGGATGTCATGGTCGAAACAAGCTATTTACCTTGCCGTTGGTCAAAAAACAGCACACTATTTAAGCAAATGTACCCAACAGAAAGTACACTATCCCCAAGTCAGTGATAGTGAACACTTATTGCGACTACCAGAGCTCAACAATGTGGCACAACAACAAGTTCTTATCCTTCGTGGTAACGGCGGAAGAGAGCTGATCAAAGATGCATTGGTGAGACGTGGCGCAAAAGTTCACTATAGTGAGACTTACAAGAGAGAATTCATCCCATTCGATCCAGTAAGCTGTGTCTCACTATGGAAAAACCTACAAATTAACCAGATTGTTGTCACCAGTGGTGAACAACTGGATTATTTGTGCAGCCAATTGACGTCGGAGCAATTGACTTGGCTTAATCAACAAGAGTTGTATATCCCCAGTCAGCGTATCGCTGACATCGCAATTCAAAGGGGGTTCACTCGCGTGAGATGCACGGGAAGCGCATCCAACCAAGAATTACTGGCGGCTCTCCAGCCCTAGCTACACAGGATATAGGCATGACAAGTAAAAATAACGACCAAAAAAATAACGATAAAAACCTTTCCGAAGAAACCTCATCGGCACCGCTAGTCGAAAAAACCACATCGCAGCAGGATGCGGACCTTAAAAAAGAGCAACCACAAGCGGCCGAGCCCCCAAAAACAGCAGAACCAACCAAAGTCGAGTTTGAAGAAAAACAAGGCAAACGCGGTGTCAAACTAGGCACGGTCGCTATCATCTTATCGATTATTTTTGGCGGTGGCCTCGCGTACAAGCTGCATCAACAGCAAGCCGATTACCAAGCGCAGATCGCCCAACTAAAAAGTCAGCTAGAAAGCTCTCAAGCCTCCATGAAGCAAGAGCTCAGCCGGGTACAAGAAGAAACCATCGAGAAAGCAACGACCGTGACACACAAAGCGGAAGTGGTACTGGGACAGCAACAGAAGAGCATTGAAAGCTTACAGCTCGCCGTTGCCGATGTGAAAGGTCGTCGACCAAACGACTGGCTATTAGCGGAAGCCGATTACCTTGTCAAATTAGCTGGTCGTAAATTGTTCTTAGAGCACGATGTAGAAAGCGCGACTCAACTGATGGAAAGTGCAGACCAACGCATTGCAGCACTGAATGACCCTAGCCTCGTCAAACTACGTAAAGCAATGGCGAACGATATCACCAAACTTCGCACTATCCCGCTGATTGACCGTGATGGATTGGTACTACGCTTAACTGCCCTACAACAGCAAGTAGACAAGCTCCCTCTCGCCAATGCACTGCTACCTGAAGCTGAAGCCGTAGAAAACACTGAAGTGTCTGAAGATATCGCAAACTGGCAAGATAACTTAATGACCTCTTTGAAGGACTTTTCAGAAAACTTCATTACCTTCCGCTCGCGCGATGGTAACGTCATTCCACTGCTTTCTCCTGAGCAACACTTTTACCTGAAAGAAAACATCAAAGCCAAATTGGAAACGGCAATAAAAGCGGTGTACCAAGAGCAAGGTGAAATTTACACCACGTCTCTAAAAACAGCCGACAAATGGGCATTAGCTTTCTTCAACCAAGACGATAATTCTGTTAAAGAGTTCAACAAAACGGTTAACCTACTAAGTCAGCAAAATATTCAAGTGGAATACCCAACAAAACTGCAAAGTCAGTCTCAACTATCAGATGTCATCCGTGAACGCCTACGTCGTGAAGTCACAACGATGACAGGCATGGAGGATAAGTAATGTTTCGTCTTATTTTCCTATTTGTTGTACTAGGCGCAGGACTATTTGTTGGCACCCAGTTTTCTGGTCAGCAAGGCTATGTACTCATCTCCATTGCCGAGAAAACGATCGAGATGAGCGTAACGACATTAGTGGTTTTCGTTATCGCTGCACTCGCAGGTCTTTTTCTGCTTGAGTACCTGATTAAGAAGTTAGTTTATGCTAGTTCTACAACATGGAACTACTTCAGTGTTCGCAAAATGCGCCATTCCCGCCGATACACCAATGAAGGCATTATTAAACTTCTAGAAGGTGACTGGAAAGGTGCTGAGAAGAAAGTAACTCGCTGGGCAAATCATCACGATATGCCGCTGCTTTGCTACTTGGTTGCGTCTGAAGCCGCACAAGGCCAAGGTGATAAAGCAAAACGAGATCACTATCTAGAGCTAGCGAGCCAACAAGAGAACGCCCATCTCGCAGTAGAACTGACTCGAGCGAAACAATTTATCCGCGACAACGAGTTCGAGTCCGCTTTCGATACCTTGCAATCGTTAAAAAGTCAGTATGCGAGTAACTCTATTGTATTGAACTTGCTGAAAACAACGTACATGCAGCTAAAGTTGTGGCAACCTCTTATTGACCTCTTGCCACAACTAACCAAAGCAAAACTCATCACGGAAGAAGAACATGCAGAGCTGATTCAAAAGGCGCAGTGCGGCTTACTCCATGAAGTAGCGCAACAACAAGGTAGCGAAGGGCTAATCTCCCATTGGAATAGTCTCTCACGTAAAGTGAAACAAGACACAAACCTCGTTGCCTGTTTTGCTCGAGAACTCATCACACGAAAAGCTGATGCAGAAGCCTTTACCGTGCTAAAAGAAGCATTAAAAAAACAACCTGCCCCAGAGCTTTATCAACTTCTGCCAGATCTAAACCTGCCAGATACCCACCCTGTCGTGGTCTTCTTAGAGGGAGTAGTGAAGAAAGAACCGGATAACGCCGCTGCCCATAGCGCATTAGCGCACTTCTATTTCCGTCAAGAGAAGTGGCAAGAAGCCCAGGATCACTTTGAGATCGCCTTAAAGCTTCGCTCTGACGTCTCTGACTATGCATTCCTAGCAGACACACTAGAGAAGCAAAATCTAACCAAAGCTGCTCACGAAGTCTCTCGTAAAGCTCTCACGCTCGTACAGAATGACTAACTTAAGATGACCTAACCAAGCCGACAGCTTACCTGTCGGCTTTTTTATTGCCTGCTATTAACCCTTCAGTCCTTAGTCATCAATATGTTTATCCAATTCATTGGCTCCCAAGTAGTTCTCAACTTCCTAGCAACTCACTATCGTTTCACTTTCCTCTTCTCTTTTGACTACTCTGATCCTGTCATTCCAGCAGAATCCAAAACAATTTTAAAAGATGCAGGAATACGTAACTTTAGCCTGTTGATGTATGGTTTTAAGACGTAGCTAGATTTAGGCAATAGAGCACACGCGTCGCTAGACTGAGTAAAACAAAAAGATACATCAGTGAAACAGTGGCTATTTGAGTATGCTTATTTGTTCGGTCTATCCGGTAAAAGGGGCTAGAGAAGCAATGGTAGTGCTTTAAGAGAACGATAAGGCAATAGATGGTTCAACACCTTAACAAAGCATCTCCAACAACCTTATCGGGACAGCATGCAGTGATGAGGATGAACAGCTTTAGAAGCAACTGCACTTCTTAGCAAAAATCAAAACGTCACAACCAATACCGATACCAATATTACTTTGTCGAAAAGTAGATCGCATATGGAATTGATTTTTGGCAAGCACAGATAGAGTAATAAAGATGTACGGAAATGAAAAAAGCCTCGCTATTTCTAGCAAGGCTTCTTAATAGTGGCGGAGAGATAGGGATTTGAACCCTAGATACGCTATTAACGTATGCCGGTTTTCAAGACCGGTGCTTTCAACC
>NZ_JAWOTF010000040.1:0-18736 GCF_033338735.1 Vibrio sp. Vb1127
TAACAAGGAGTCGTTATGACGCCCGATGTGTTATTTGAATCGCTATGGCAAGATTACATTCAACGTCTTTGCCCTTCGGCTGCTAAAGTGCATCAGCTGCTTCAAGAAGATGAGCCTCTGATTAATGATCATATAGCTTTACGTACCTTCAATATCGCGCCTCTTGGTATTGAAACTCTAGCTAAGCCATTTGTAGCTATTGGTTACAAGGCGTGTGGTGATTACGTTTTCGAAAGCAAAAAGCTGGTTGCTAAGCACTATGAGCACCCAGATCCGAAGCAACCTAAAGTATTTATTAGTGAGCTAAAAGTTGAAGAGTGCTCTCCTGAGCTACAAGAGATTGTGAAAAATTTGGTGGCACAAGTCGATGCTGACAAGCTGAACGATAGCGCATTCTTACATGGTGGACGCTTGTGGGATTTAAGCTTTGCTGATTACCAAACGTTGGCTAAAGAAAGTGAGTACGCATCTTGGCTTGCGGCGCATGGTTACGGAGCAAACCACTTCACGGTGAGCGTTAACCAGCTCAATGAATATGAAGAAGTGAAGCAGGTAAACGATCATCTGCGTACCGCTGGGTTTACCATTAATGAAAATGGTGGTGAAGTGAAGGGCACTCCTGAGGTGTTGCTAGAGCAGTCATCGACCATGGCAGATAAAGTAGCGGTTCGTTTTAGCGAAGGCACTGAAATTATCCCTGGCGGGTTTTATGAATTTGCTAAGCGCTATCCGATGGAAAATGGTGATTTGTACCCAGGTTTCGTGGCCGCTTCAGCTGACAAAATCTTTGAAAGTACGAATGGCTAAGTTTTAGGGTTAACCTGTTAACCTGTTAACCTGTTAAGCTTACTCATTAGTGTTCGCTGTACCCTATCTCATTTGGTCATGAGCAAATAAAAAGCCACCAATGTTGCCATTGGTGGCTTTTATAATTTTGTTCGTGTCACTCTAGTTCGAGATTAACGAGTCCCGTAAACAACGATAGTTTTACCGTGCGCAGAAATTAGGTTCTGCTCTTCTAGCATCTTCAAGATACGACCTACTGTCTCACGAGAACAGCCAACGATTTGACCGATTTCTTGACGAGTGATCTTGATTTGCATGCCGTCTGGGTGAGTCATTGCGTCTGGTTGTTTTGCAAGGTTCAGAAGCGTCTGAGCGATACGACCAGTTACGTCTAGGAACGCCAGGTCACCCACTTTTTGGCTAGTTACTTGTAGACGACGAGCCATCTGCGCAGAAAGACGCATTAGGATGTCTGGGTTTACTTGGATAAGCTGACGGAACTTCTTGAAAGAAATTTCAGCAACTTCACAAGGAGATTTAGCACGAACCCAAGCTGTGCGCTCTTGGTCTTCCTCGAATAGACCAAGTTCACCAATAAAGTCTCCTTGGTTTAGGTAAGAAAGGATCATCTCCTTACCTTCTTCGTCTTTGATAAGAACCGCAACAGAACCTTTAACGATGTAGTACAAAGTTTCTGCCTTTTCGCCCGCGTGAATTAGCGTGCTCTTTGAAGGGTACTTATGAATATGACAGTGTGAAAGAAACCACTCTAATGTTGGGTCGGTTTGAGGTTTACCTAGAACCATAATATCTCACTTCCTCTGCAGGGTACGCTTGCGCTATCCATATTTTAGCTAAGCCTGAATTAGGCCTACTAGAATAAGAGCACTTTTTATATGCTGCAAGCTCTCTTGTGTTTCGGTAAGAAATAGTATCCTTTTTCGAAAACGATTTCTTGATTTTAATCGTGCCATGATTGAGATTTTGTAAGCAAAACTGTGCACATGATCACGGTATGAAAAGTAAACATCTTCGCAGGCAGGTTTTTAGCCAATTTTCCCTGTTTCGATGAGCTGTTGTAGGATAGGCCGAACTATGAGCTCCATTGCAAAGCTCATCTTACCGCCGGGTACGACAATCGTGTTGTGGCGTGACATGAATGAGCCATCAATCATGGCCAGCAGATATGGGAAGTCGACATTCTTGATACCGCGTAGGCGAATCACCACAAAACTCTCATCCAAACTAGGGATGCCTTTTGCATTAAGTGGGTTGGAAGTATCAACGGTCGGTACGCGCTGGAAGTTGATGTGAGTACGAGAAAACTGCGGAGTGATATAGTTGAGGTAATCGTCCATGGATCGCACGATTGAGTCCATTACCGCTTCACGCGAATGGCCGCGATCGCGAGTGTCACGTACGAATTTTTGGATCCACTCTAAGTTCACAATCGGCACCATGCCAATTAAGAAATCCACATGTTGAGCAACATTAACCTCGCCATCGACCACGCCACCATGTAACCCTTCATAAAACAGCACGTCGCTGTTTTCGGGTAAGTCTTGCCACGGTGTAAACGTGCCTGGCATTTGATTGTAGGGAACCGCTTCGTCAAACGTGTGCAGATAACGGCGCACGCTGCCAGTGCCGTCATGCCCGAACTTACGGAAAAACTCTTCTAATCCCGGGAAGTCATTAGCTTGTGGGCCAAAGTAGCTAATGTGTCGACCTTGCTCGCGGGCTTTGCGAATTTCGATGTCCATTTCTGGGCGAGTAAAGCGATGGAAGCTATCGCCTTCAACCCATGCGGGTTTAACGTTCATCATATTGAACATTTTACGGAAGGCTTCAGATGTAGTGGTCGTGCCGGCACCGGACGAACCAGTAACCGCAATAATTGGGTGTTTAGCTGACATGACAAACCTTGTCGAAAATTACTTACCTGTAATGTGCAGTAGAGTTACTACTGCACGGTCGATATCCCACTATAGCACGTAACAATACCTTGTCATCGAGTGGGATACGGTAAAATGTGAAGGGTCTAAAATTTTGTTTTATGTTGAATATCGACGGTTTCGTGTAGCTCAGAGAACACGATAACCGCTTCACCTTTTTCCAATTGAGCTTTAACTTGATCAATTTTGTCTTGCAAAGAAACCTCGACGGTTCCGTAATCCGTTCCTTCGCGTAAGACGAATTCACGAATTAAGTTTTCCAATGTTTCCGGCGCAATGTCTTGCCATGGAATGATCATAAATACCTCTAACTTTTATGATGAGCGGCTAGTTTACTGCGTTCGTTGCTTGGATACAGCAGAAAGGTAATCTGCGGCGATACTTTCGTAATACGCGGGCAGCGCTTCCTCCAACCAAAACTTAGGTTTTAACGCCGTTCCTGTTAGGAAGCCAACATGGCCACCGTGTTCAAAGAGACGGTAATCAATGTTATCTGGCAGAACAAACTTCGGGATCACATCGTCGGTCATGAATGGATCGTCTTTGGCGTGAATGATCAGTGTCGGTAGCGTGATCTGTTGTAATTTACTTAAGCCTGAACATTGATCGTAATAATCTTGTGCGTCTTTAAAGCCATGCAATGGTGCGGTGATCAAATCATCGAATTCATACAGCCGTGTGACACGTTTTATTGAGTTGTAGGACAGCGCAAGCTCGCCGTGCAGTAGATGATGCTTTTGTAACGCGTTACGTTTCAGTGAAGAAAGCAGGTAACGGCGATACACTTTCGAAAAGCCTTGTTCAATACGGTTTGCACACGCCGCTAGGTCTAAAGGCGCTGAGATAATAGTCGCTGCATTCAAAATAGGGTGGTCTTTATATTGGGCTAAATAATTCGCCAACATGTTACCGCCAAGAGAAATACCAACTGCAACTTTGGGATTATCAGGAAAACGTTGTTCAAGGTGCTCTAGGAAGTAACGAGCATCCGTCACTTCTCCCGAGTGATAAGCTCGTGCTTTTTTGTTTGGTTTACCGCTGCAGCCACGAAAATGCATCATCACCGACAGCCATCCAGATTGAGCAAATGCATTCATTAGCCCATTGGCATAAGGGCTATAGAAGCACCCCTCTAACCCATGAAATAAAACAAAAATCGGCTTTTTTTGTGCAGGCTCTTGGGTTGGGTCCTCGCTCCACGCGAGATCGAGAAAGTCGCCATCGGATGTATCGAGGGTTTGCCAAATCGGCGTAAATAACGCTTTTTTGCGAATAAAACGCGGCAAAAGCGTTTGGAGATGCGGGTTTTTGATCCCGGCGGCTGCGAAAAATTGTGTCATACCTAACTGCTCTTATGCGGTCCTTCGGTGTCCGTTGAAGAACTTATTAATATAATCCTTTATAAAGATTATAGGTATTCTACAGATTTATGGGCGTTTTGGTGGTTGAATGTTTGGCACCGGAATAGCAAAGGCTTGCTGCAAATGCTCCCCACCGAGTTGACGACAGTATCTCAACGTCAGTGGGTCACCATCATTTTTGAGTAGTGCAAGTGAGTTAATGCAGTTCACCAAATCCGCTTGTTGCTGCTTTTCTAGTTGCAGCTCAAACTGCAAGGTCTCACGATACAAAGCGTCATTGACTTGAGACTTAAGGTGGCGACGAAGGTCGCGAAAGGAGTGAAGTAAAGTTTCGCTTCTACCTAGACAGTCTTGCACCAAGGGCCAGTCTTTTTCTTGGAAAATGAGTTGCTGCTCATCGAGCCATCTGAGCAGCAGGAGTAGGTTCACGTTACCGTGGTAGTTGTTTTGCAATGATAAGCACGCCTCTTTCACTTCTCGCACACCATAAAACTGCAGACTAAACTGCCAAAGGTGTTCTAGGGTGAGTGTGTATTCAGCGTGTTGATTACTCATTGATTAAACTCTAGCTCCATCTGCTCCAACGTTTCTTGAGCAGACATCCATTCCATTTCAATTTCTTCGAGCTCAGCCTTACTAGAAGCTTGAAGTGCCAGCACTTGGTTAAGTTTAGCTTTATTTTCGGCCGCATACAGTGAGTTGTCCGCCAATTGTTCTTCAGCTTCGGCCAGTGCAGCACCTAACTTATCCATTTTATTTTCTAGTTGTGTCAGCGTTTTGCGAATTGGCGCTGTCTGTTTTCGAAACTCTGCATCGCGACGTTTTTGCTCTTTTTTCGCTGCCGCGCTGTTGGCGCTATCTTTGGCTGGCTGTGCGGCTTGTGCTTCTTTGCGTTCCGCTCTTTGTTGTTCGGTTAACCACTTGTAATAGTCATTTAAGTCACCGTCGAACGGAGCAACTTGTCTATCATGCACTAAATACAAGTCATCGGTCGTAGCGCGCAGTAAATAGCGGTCGTGCGAAACAATCACCATCGCACCTTCGAACGTTTGCAGTGCCATCGTAAGTGCTTGGCGCATGTCCAAGTCTAAGTGGTTGGTCGGTTCATCAAGTAGCAACAGGTTTGGCTTTTGCCACACAATTAAAGCCAATACCAAACGGGCTTTTTCGCCACCAGAAAACGGCGCAACTTTTTCTAGTGCTTTGTCACCTTGGAAGCCAAAGCTACCTAGGTAATCACGTAGCTGCTGTTCGGTTTGATCGGGTGCGATTTGCATCATGTGTTGCAGCGGCGTTTCTTCAGGATGAAGCGTTTCTAACTGGTGCTGAGCGAAGTAACCAATTTTCACGCCTTGTGAGTAAGTTAGGTCACCACCTTGCGCGTTAAGTTCACCAGAGAGCAGCTTGATTAAGGTCGATTTACCCGCACCATTACGGCCGAGTAGACCAATACGACTGCCAGGAACCAAGTTCAAGCGGATCTTCTCTAAGATGAGGTTGTCACCGTAACCTGCAGATACTTCATCCATCATCATGATTGGGTTTGGCAGCGCAGCTGGCTCACGGAATTGGAAGCTAAATGGGTTATCGAATTGAGCTGGTAACACTTTCTCCATGCGCTCCAAAGCTTTAATACGGCTTTGAGCCTGGCGTGCTTTTGATGCTTTGTAACGGAAGCGGTCGATGTAGCTTTGCATGTGCGACATCTGCTTCTGTTGCTTTTCAAACATCGCTTGTTGTAACACCATCTTTTGTGCGCGTTGGTTTTCGAATGACGAGTAGTTACCCGTGTATTCGTTCAGCTGCTGATTCTCGATGTGAATGATGCGACCAACAATTGGATCAAGGAAGTCTCGGTCGTGCGAGATCAGAATCAGCGTGTCAGGGTAGTTTTGTAGCCAACGCTCTAACCACATTACCGCGTCCAAATCCAAGTGGTTGGTTGGCTCATCGAGTAGCAATAAGTCAGAACGACACAATAGCGCTTGAGCCAAGTTAAGACGCATACGCCAACCACCCGAGAATTGGGTCAAACTCCAACTCATTTGCTCTTGGCTGAACCCTAAACCATCGAGCAGTTCTGCCGCGCGAGCGCGAATGCTGTAACCACCAATGGTTTCAATTTTACCGTGTATCTCGGCAACTAGGGTTCCGTTGTCTTGTGTTTCTGCTTCAGCTAACTGCTTTTCGAGAGCGCGGTATTCGCGATCACCATCAATGACGTATTCCAGTGCAGTGCGCTCTAGCGCAGGCGTTTCCTGTGCGACCCAGGCCAACTCCCAATGTTGAGGTTGGCTAAATGAGCCTGCATCAATTGACAGTTCATCTTTCAGTAGGGCAAACAGCGTTGATTTACCGCAGCCGTTTTTGCCCACAAGACCGACTTTATCGCCAGGGTGAATAGTCGCAGAAGCTTGGTCTAAAAGAGGTTTACCGCCACGCAGTAACTGAATATCAGAGAAGGTAATCATAAAGTTTTCATTCACTTTGCGCAGTGCGCGTTGCTTGGTTACATAGCGAAGTGGTTTCAATCGTTTTTAAAGCCACTTGGGTATATATCTAGCGGTGAATAGTAGGGGTATTGACCGGAAAAGTCGATTGATTCGCTTTAATTGCATTATGCTGTACAAAAAAGTATAACAATTTGATAACGGATAAAAATAACCACAAGGACGACCATTTGGCTGTTGCACCGTCTATTCTCCCAAAAGTTCTGGTCATTTATGCTCATCCAGAGCCACATAACTCGATTGCCAATCAAGTGATGATAAAAAAAGCTCAGTCGCTTGATCATGTTACTGTGCACGATCTTTACGGTGTTTACCCCGATTTCTTTATTGATGTGAATTACGAACATGAGTTGTTGCTCGCTCACGATGTGATCGTATTTCACCACCCACTTTATATGTATTCATGTCCAGCCCTATTAAAAGAGTGGCTAGACCGAGTGTTAGGTAAAGGCTTTGCGTTTGGCGGAGGTGCGGCTCTAGAAGGAAAATACTGGCGCAGTGTCATTACAACAGGTGGTAAAGAAGAAGCCTTCAGCGCGAAGGGGTACAACAAATACCCACTTGAGCAAATCTTGCAACCGTTTGAACTGACGGCAGCCCTATGCCAAATGCACTGGATTGAACCTCTGGTGTTGTATTGGTCAAGAAATGTTTCGGATATTGAACGCTACGAACATGCCGAGTTATACCGTGGATGGCTGAGTAACCCACTTGAAAACTGGCAAGCGGCAGATCGAGGAGGTCAGTATGGCGATCACTAGTGAGTTTCTTCAAAGCAGTGTGGTCTTTCTTTCGGCTGCGGTTATTGCGGTGCCGATTGCTCAGCGCCTTGGGCTTGGCTCGGTTTTAGGTTATTTACTTGCTGGTGTGTTGATTGGCCCATGGGGGCTTGGCTTAATTAGCGACGTTGATGCCATTTTGCATTTTGCCGAGCTTGGGGTTGTGTTGTTACTGTTTTTGATAGGGCTGGAATTAAACCCTAAAAAATTGTGGCAGATGCGAGGGCCGATTTTAGGTTTAGGCGGTGCGCAGGTTGTGGTCACGACCGCCGTGATTGGTAGTGTCGTCAGTATGTTTGGCGTAAGCATGCAAGTGAGTTTAGTGATCGGGATGGGGTTGGCGCTGTCCTCGACGGCGATTGCGCTTAAAGTCATTGAAGAGCAAGGGCTTAATGGTACCGAAACGGGGCAATCTGGTTTTGCGGTGCTGCTCTTTCAAGATATTGCAGTGATCCCGATGCTGGCGATGTTGCCCTTGCTAGCAGGCGGGCATAGTGGTGGAAGTTGGTTGGATGTCTTCACTATTTTAGGCAATGTGGTAGCACTGTTGATTGGTGGTCACTTTTTACTACGTCCGCTATTTCGTTTTGTCGTGATGAGCGGCGTTCGTGAACTCTTTACCGTTGCTGCACTTTTAGTTGTGCTTGGCATTTCGGTCGTGATGCAAAAGCTCGGTCTTTCGATGGCATTGGGGACTTTTTTAGCAGGCGTTTTGCTGGCAGAGAGTGAGTATCGCCATGAGCTGGAAATCGCTATCGAGCCATTTAAAGGTCTGTTGTTGGGGTTATTCTTTATTGCGGTGGGCATGGCGGTAAACTTGGGGTTATTGGCATTACACCCTTTAGAGATTCTCGGTGCGGTGGTGGCTTTGGTCGTAGTTAAGGGTTTGGTTTTGTATGCATTGGCGAGAGCTGCCCGTGTCGGAGCCAAAGCGAGAAGCCGTATGGCTGCAATTTTGAGCCAAGGCGGTGAGTTTGCCTTTGTCATATTTACCGCGGCGAGCCAAGAGGGCATTTTGTCCAAAGAGCAAGTGGCGTTTCTGTTGGTGGTGGTCAGTCTATCCATGGTGACGACTCCTCTTTTGCTGATGGGACAAAAGAAGTGGTTTGCTCATACCCTGAATCAAGAAGAAGAGGGCATGACCACGAAAGTCGTGGATCGCCGACCACGCGTTATCATTGCAGGCTTTGGACGTTTCGGTCAGATCGTCGGACGTTTAATGTATGCCAATAAAATCAAAGTGACAGTATTAGAAAGTGATGCCAGCCAAATCCACCTATTACGTAAGTATGGTTACAAAGTGTTTTATGGCGATGCTACACAAATTGACCTATTGAGGGCTGCTGGCGCTGATAAAGCGGAAGCATTGGTTATTTGTACTGATTCACCTGATGAGGTGATGGCCATCGTGGACATTTGTCGCGTGCACTTCCCGAAACTTAAGTTGTTAGCCCGAGCAAGAAGCCGTGTCGAGGCTTACCAGTTAATGAGTCATGGTGTAGAGAATTACTCTCGTGAAACATTTCTAGGGGCACTAGATCTCGGTCGCCAAGCGCTCGTAGAACTGGGTATGCATCCTTATCAAGCAAAGCGGGCAGAAGCACATTTTCGCAAGTTAGATAATGCTATGCTTAAGGACTTATTGCCTCAACACAATGAAGATAAGAAATTAGCTCAAAGAGCGAAAGAGGCACGCAAAGAGCTAGAAGAAATATTTGGTCGTGAGATGGAGAGCGACCATCAGTCACCTAATCATTGGAAGTAGTACTTGAGCCAAGACTCAAGCTAAGGAAATAGCGTGAAAATCAAGAAACGTTTTATTGCCGGCGCTAGCTGCCCAAACTGCAGCCAGCAAGATACCCTGCGCTGGTGGATTGAAAATAACATCGAATTAGTTGAGTGTGTCGAGTGTGAGTTTACAGAGCAGCGCAAACCACAATCTGTAGAGAAAAATAAACACTCAGATCAGGAAATGATCGGAATTTTTAAGCCGGAATAATTGAACTTCGATAATTGATCCCCATAATACACCCAGATATCTCAGTACTTAACCCCATTCAGGTTAAGTCAATTAATCTCCCTGGAGTTAGTATGAAAATTGAAAAGAACGTTGTTGCAAGCCTTGCATACAAAGTAATGATGGAAGACGGTGTCGTTGTTGATCAATCAACAGCTGAAGCACCTCTAGATTACCTTCACGGTCACAACAACCTAATCACAGGTCTTGAAAAAGAACTTGAAGGTAAAGTGGCTGGCGACAAGTTCTCAGTAACGGTAGCTCCTGAAGAAGCTTACGGTGAGCACAACGATGCGCTAGTACAGCGCGTTCCTGCGGACGTGTTCCAAGGCGTTGAGCAAATCGAAGTGGGCATGCGCTTCCTAGCTGACACTGACCAAGGTCCAATCCCTGTTGAAGTAACAGAAGTTGACGGCAACGAAGTGGTTGTTGACGGTAACCATATGTTAGCTGGTCAAACACTAACTTTCGAAGTAGAAGTTATGTCTACACGTGAAGCAACAGCAGAAGAGATCGAACACGGTCACATCCATCAAGGTGGTGGCTGTTGTGGTGGTCACGATCATGACCACGATCACGAAGAAGAAGGCGGCTGCTGTGGCGGCGGTAGCTGTGGTTCTCACTAATCATAAGCGCCTTCACTAGATAATCTAATCTAGCAAAGCTTTGAAAAGCGCAAGTTGAGTTTTCAACTTGCGCTTTTTGTTTATCTAAGGTGTAGTGCCAACCATACAAGGAATAACAGTTGGACAAAGTGATGACGAAACCTTTCTCGATTGCCATTCATGGTGGTGCGGGCACCATCTTGCGTGAACAGATGAGCGATGAGCTGCAACAATCCATCTTGGCGGATTTAGAAGCTGCGGTAAAAGCGGGACATCAAATTCTAGACACGGGCGGTGAAGCCTTAGATGCCGTCGTAGCGGCAGTGAAAGTATTGGAAGACTCTCCTAACTTTAATGCGGGTAAAGGCTCAGTGCTGACCAACAACGAAATGGTTGAAATGGACGCTTCTGTGATGGATGGGCGAAACCTTGCAGCAGGCGCGGTCGCTGGGGTTCGTCATATCAGAAACCCAATTGAGCTCGCTCGTGACGTGATGCGAAACAGCAATCATGTGCTGTTGGTGGGTGAGGGCGCAGAGAAGTTTGCTTTTGAGCAAGGCCATGAGTATACCGAGCAAGATTACTTCTTTACTGATCGCCGTTATAAGCAGTTGCTGTCTATGCGTGAGAAAGGACTGTTTGCTTTGTCGGAATCTCGTTACCCAGATGACCGTAAGCACGGTACGGTTGGTGCGGTAGCGTTAGATCAACAAGGCAACTTAGCCGCTGCCACCAGTACGGGTGGCGTGACGAATAAGAAATACAACCGAGTCGGAGATTCGGCTCTTATTGGTTGTGGTACGGTGGCCGAAAATGGCGTCGTGGCAGTTTCCACTACGGGTGTCGGCGAGTTCTTTATTCGTAAACGTGTTGCGGAAGACGTTGCAGCACGTATGCGTTACTTACAAGAAGATATTCATACGGCTTGTGAACACATTATCCAAGGTGATCTCAAACAGATGGGCGGAGAGGGCGGTTTGATTGCCATTGATGCTAAAGGTGAGATGCACTTTGCGATGAACAGTTCTGGCATGTACCGAGCAGGCATTAATACGCAAGGCGAGCTGAGCGTTAAAATCTACGCCGACGAATAGCTTCCTCTTGAGTGCCTTCTTAAGTAATTAATACAACAAAGCCCAGAACATGTTCTGGGCTTTATGCTATTTGAGCCTGCATTTTAATAATGCGGTGGTGGGGTTTCTTCTGACGGATCGGCTAAATTCGACGAGTCCATATTTTTTACTTTACCTACCACATATTTCATCTGATCGAGCATCTTGGTAATTTGCAGTTGTTGCTGCGATAAAGCGCCGTTCAGATCTTCAATAGTCTGTTCTTGGAACGCAAGCTGACATTCTAAGTCATTAATGCGTGCTTCCAATTGCTGAATGATTTTTTCTGTCATGATCCGTTCTCTAACTGCCAAGCTTGGGCAATACCTGCTGAAGTAGCAGTAATTACGCGTTGTTTTGAATCAAAGGCTGCATCATACACGACCGCACGGGGAGGGCGAGTGTCTTTTTTGGGCTCCACTTCAAATCCACTCATTCGTTTTCCGGTTTGAGTATCCCATATTGACACACGGCCAGAAGGGCTTCCTGTGACTAGTTGAGTCCCGTCGTCAGAAAATCGTGCGGTAGAGAAAATTAATTGGCGTGACCAACTGCTCAACTGTGTGACTTCTTGTCCAGTTTTTAAATCCCAAACAATCGCTTGGTTTCCGCCATCAGATGTCATTGCGAATTTTCCATCTCTTTGCAGGGCCACGCGAACAATTCGTTGTTCATGTTCGAAGGTTCGTAGTACTTGTCCGGTTTCGGTATCCCACAGATACGCTTTATAGTCATTACCTCCGGTTAGGGCGAAGCGCCCATTAGGAGAAATGGCCACGGAATTGACTTTTTCACGATGCGCAAGGAACTCCATGCGACGCCCGGTGACTAAGTTGACATAAATTGCTTTACCGTTGGATAACCCAAGCAGAACTTGTTCACCATTACTGGTGATATCAACGTCGCGAATGAGCGCATCAGAGATAGACCAAAGGCCTTCGGATTGCGTCCAGCCTAGGTCCCAAACTGCGAAGTTCATTTGGCTTGCTGTAATTGCGTAGCGACCATTGTCAGATATGCGGATATGGGAAACCACATTGGCATCGGCATCGAGTTCACCCAGGTTGGCTAGTTGTTCATTTTGCTCTAGGTCCCACAACATCAAATGACGTTGTTGAGAATAGAGCAGAGCAAACCGTCCATCTCTGCTAAGTGCGAAGCTCGTCGCACCTTGAGGTTCTATCGGCCAACGCTGCACTTCACGCTCGGCGAAAAAGCAACCATTTAACGTGGTGATGACAATTAAATATAGGAATAAATGAAAAATTCTTTGCATCACATCTAATAATCCGGTTTGTGTCTTAAGACATATAGCTAGTATATTGGTATAACGATTGTCTTCACTAGTCTCATAGAAGATTTGTGCACAACAACCAATGGCAGAGCCATTATTGGGAGAATTTAATGAAATCAGTTTTAAAAGTGTCGCTACTTGCTGCAACAGTTATGCTAGCGGTAGGTTGTCAGAAAGAAGAAACTAAAACAGAAACCGCACCTCAAGCAGAACAAGTTCAAGCAGAAACCGGTAAAGCGGTTCACTTTAAAACCGACGACGACAAAGCGGCATACGCAATCGGTGTTTCATTTGCTAACTACCTAAGCACAAGCATCGACAAGCCAAGCGAAATCGGCATTAATCTTAACAAAGATTTGGTACTAAAAGGTATCGAAGACGTCTTCAAAGGCAATGCTGAATTGAATGAAGAAGAAACACGTGCAGCACTAGAATCTCTAGACAAGCGTGTTGCAGAAAAGATGCAAGCACAAGCGGCTGAGAAAGCAGCTGAAGCGAAAAAAGCTGGCGATGATTTCCGAGCTGAGTTTGAGAAGCAAGAAGGCGTAGTGAAGACAGATACAGGTCTTCTATACCAAGTAATGACACCAGCTGAAGGTGAGAAGCCAAAAGACACTGATACGGTTCAAGTACACTACAAAGGTACTCTGATCGACGGTACTCAGTTCGACAGCTCATACGATCGTGGTGAACCTGCAACGTTCCCACTTAACCGTGTAATCCCAGGTTGGACAGAGGGTGTTCAGTTAATGCCTGTGGGTTCTAAATTCAAATTCGTTATCCCGCCAGAGCTAGCATACGGTGACCAAGACACACCAAGCATTCCTGCTAACTCAACGCTAGTATTTGAAGTTGAGCTGCTAAAAGTTGAGAGCGACAACGCAGAGCAATAACAATAAGCTGCGATAAGTTATTGAAAAAGGTCCGTTTAACGGGCCTTTTTTGTTCTAGGTCACTAGTTGGTGAGTTTGCTAGGTTGCTTTTCAAATTTTCTGATAAACTTACACCAATTTGTTGATTTTTCGCTCGAAGGCTTATGACAACTACAGAAACAATAAACGCGGAGATGTTGCTCGAAATGGAATCCGTTAACGTGATGCCGTTTACCGAGCACGACAAAATCATTTTAAGATCTTATGAGGCGGTCGTGGATGGTATCGCCAGCCTGATAGGTCCATTTTGTGAAATCGTTCTTCACTCTCTAGAAGACTTAAATACCTCTGCAATTAAAATCGCTAACGGTGAAAACACGGGGCGCCAAGTCGGCTCACCAATCACCGATTTAGCGCTTAAGATGCTAAAAGACATCGAAGGCTCGGAGCGCAACTTCTCACGTTCGTACTTTACCCGTGCAAAAGGTGGCGTGTTGATGAAGTCGATTACTGTCGCCATTCGTAATGGCGAAAATCGCGTGATTGGTTTGTTGTGTATCAACGTCAACTTGGATGCGCCTTTCTCGCAAGTCCTTCAGTCTTTCATGCCGACGCAAGAAGCGAAAGAAGCGGCTTCCTCGGTCAACTTTGCTAGTGATGTAGAAGAGCTGGTGGACCAAACTGTTGAACGCACCATCGAAGAGATCAATGCGGATAAGTCCGTGTCTAACAACACCAAAAATCGCCAGATCGTGATGGAGTTGTACGACAAAGGTATCTTCGATATTAAAGATGCCATCAACCGTGTCGCGGATCGCCTTAATATTTCAAAACACACCGTTTACTTGTACATTCGTCAACGTAAAACCGAGGATGATGAAAGGTGAGCAAACTGACTTACACGTTAGTGGTGAATGGTCCCGTTTATGGCAGCCAGTCAGCGCGCAGTGCTTATCAGTTCGCCAAAGCGGTGATAGAGCAAGGCCATCAGCTAGTGAGCGTCTTCTTTTATCAAGATGGTGTGACTAATGGTACTGCTTTGAGTGTGCCAGCCAACGATGAGTTTGATCTCAATAAGGCGTGGCAGTTTTTGGCTAAAGAGCATGGTGTTCGCCTAGAAACTTGTGTCGCGGCCGCTTTGCGTCGCGGGATTGTAAGTGAAGAAGAAGCAAATCAACATGGTTTGGTACAGAACAATCTAGCCGATGGTTTTGAACAAGCAGGCTTAGGTAGCCTAGCTGAAGCGATGTTAACCCAAGACAGAGTGGTACAGTTTTGAGTCAGTTAACTTATCTATTTCGTAGTGCGCCACATGGCAGTGCAGCTGGTCGTGAAGGTGTGGATGCACTGTTAGCCGCGTCGGCTTACTGTGAAGATATCAGCGTCATTTTCATGGGTGACGGGGTATACCAGCTTCTACTCGGGCAAGACCCCAACAATATTTTGAGTAAAGATTACGCGCCGATGTTAAAGCTTTTCGATTTATACGACATCGAACAAGTCTTTGTGTGTTCAGAGTCGTTAACCCAGCGAGGTTTGGCGCAAGCGGATTTAGTCATTGAAGCCCAAGCGTTAAGCTCAGAACAGCTCAAAGATAAGTTACAACACGCTGGCAAGCTACTGTCTTTTTGAGGAAGTTATGTTACACATCATAAAAACAGTCTCTGCTCTAGAAGACGCTATGCCTTTATGCAGTGAACAGGATGACATCTTACTTATAGAAGATGCAGTGTACGCTGCTAACTCGCAACATAAAGCACTTTCCCATCTAAAAAACCGCAGCGTATTTGTGTTAGAGAGCGATGCACAAGCTCGCGGTATTGCAAATCGTATTAGTCCATCGCTGACGATTGTGAATTATTCAGGCTTCGTTGAACTAACAGCAAAACAGGATAAATCCCTAACTTGGGATTGAACAAGATTTGCTGTCGACAAAGCTTTACGGATGAATTGTTCTAATTGAACAAAAAAGATCCGTATATTTCTTGACACACCTCTCACTGCTGCATAGAATTTTGCGTCCCTAACTGCATTGGCAGTTGGGGATAGATTTTTCACAAAGCTTACTTTCAAGTAAATCAGGAGCTAGTTAATGGCAACTATTAACCAGTTGGTACGTAAGCCACGTGCAAAGCAAGTTGTTAAAAGCAACGTGCCTGCACTAGAAGCGTGCCCACAAAAACGTGGTGTATGTACTCGTGTTTACACTACTACACCTAAAAAACCTAACTCAGCACTTCGTAAAGTTTGTCGTGTACGTCTGACAAACGGCTTCGAAGTTACATCGTACATCGGCGGTGAAGGTCACAACCTTCAAGAGCACTCAGTTGTTCTAATCCGTGGTGGTCGTGTTAAAGACCTTCCAGGTGTGCGTTACCACACTGTTCGCGGCGCACTAGACTGTGCTGGCGTAAATGACCGTAAACAAGGTCGTTCTAAGTACGGTGTGAAGCGTCCTAAGTCTTAATGGATTCCGTTAAGTAAGGCCAAACACTAAATTATTTTTAATTTTTTGAAAAAACTGAAAAGTTTTGGATAAAACCTGAAGAAGACAACGGAGATAAATCCATGCCACGTCGTCGCGTCATTGGTCAGCGTAAGATCCTTCCAGATCCAAAATTCAAATCTGAATTGCTGGCAAAATTCGTTAACATCCTAATGGTTGACGGTAAAAAATCTACTGCAGAGAAAATCGTTTACACTGCACTAGATGCTATGGCTGAAAAGTCTGGTAAAGACCACTTAGCTATTTTTGAAGAAGCTCTTGAAAACGTTCGCCCAGCGGTAGAGGTTAAATCTCGCCGTGTTGGTGGTTCAACTTACCAAGTACCTGTAGAAGTACGTCCGGTTCGCCGTAACGCACTTGCTATGCGTTGGTTGGTTGAAGCTGCGCGCAAGCGTGGTGAAAAATCTATGGCTCAACGCCTAGCTGCTGAAATGCTAGACGCGTCTGAGAACAAAGGTACTGCGGTTAAGAAACGTGAAGACGTTCACCGCATGGCTGACGCAAACAAAGCGTTCGCTCATTACCGTTGGTAATACCTTCTGTGCTGCGAGGTTCTCTCGCAGCACTTTTCTATACTCTAAGGTACACCTTAGTAAGAGGATACAATCGTGGCTCGTAAAACTCCTATTGAGCTATACCGTAATATCGGTATCTGTGCTCACGTAGATGCAGGAAAAACAACCACAACTGAGCGTATTCTGTTCTACACTGGCCTTTCTCACAAAATCGGCGAAGTTCACGATGGTGCAGCAACCATGGACTGGATGGAGCAGGAGCAGGAGCGTGGTATCACTATCACATCCGCTGCGACTACTACATTCTGGCGTGGTATGGAAGCACAGTTCCCTGAGCATCGCGTAAACATCATTGATACCCCTGGACACGTTGACTTTACTATCGAAGTAGAGCGTTCTCTTCGTGTACTTGATGGTGCTGTGGTTGTGTTCTGTGGCTCATCTGGTGTTGAACCTCAGTCTGAAACTGTATGGCGTCAAGCAGACAAATACCACGTTCCACGTTTGGTATTTGTAAACAAGATGGACCGTGCGGGCGCAGACTTCCTACGCGTTGTGAACCAAATTAAGAATCGTCTTGGTGCGACTCCTGTTCCAATCCAGCTGAACGTTGGTGCGGAAGATGAGTTCAGAGGTGTCATCGACCTTATCAAGATGAAAATGATCAACTGGAATGATGCCGATCAAGGCACTTCGTTTACTTACGAAGACATCCCAGCTGACATGATTGAACTTGCTGAAGAGTGGCGCAACCACATGGTTGAATCCGCTGCTGAAGCTAGCGAAGAGCTGATGGACAAGTACCTTGAAGAAGGTGAATTGACTGAAGCTGAGCTCAAACAAGCTCTACGTACTCGCACACTAAATAACGAAATCGTACTGGCTACTTGTGGTAGTGCGTTTAAGAACAAAGGTGTTCAAGCGGTACTGGATGCAGTAGTTGAGTTCTTGCCATCGCCTGTTGACGTACCTGCAATTAAAGGTGTCGACGAAAGAGAAAATGAAGTTGAGCGTCATGCTGACGACAACGAACCTTTCTCAGCGCTAGCGTTTAAGATTGCGACTGACCCATTCGTGGGCACGCTAACTTTCATGCGTGTTTACTCCGGTGTTGTAAACTCGGGTGACGCTGTTTACAACTCAGTAAAAGAGAAGAAAGAGCGTTTCGGTCGTATCGTTCAGATGCATGCGAATAAGCGTGAAGAAGTGAAAGAAGTTCGCGCTGGTGATATTGCAGCTGCTATCGGTCTGAAAGACGTAACAACAGGTGACACACTGTGTGATCAGAACCACAAAGTGATTCTAGAGCGCATGGAGTTCCCTGAACCAGTTATTCAGATTGCTGTAGAGCCTCGTTCTAAGGCAGACCAAGAGAAAATGGCTATCGCGCTAGGTAAACTAGCAGCGGAAGATCCATCATTCCGCGTGGAAACGGACGACGAATCAGGTCAGACTCTGATCTCAGGTATGGGTGAACTTCACCTAGACATTATCGTTGATCGTATGAAGCGTGAATTCAGCGTTGATTGTAACGTTGGTAAACCTCAGGTTGCTTACCGTGAAACCATTCGTGGTAAAGCGGAAGTTGAAGGTAAGTTTGTTCGTCAATCAGGTGGTCGTGGTCAATACGGTCATGTTTGGGTCAAACTTGAGCCTTCAGAGCCTGGTGAAGGTTTCGTATTCGTAGACGAAATCGTGGGCGGTGTGATTCCTAAGGAATACATCAGTTCGGTATCGAAAGGTATCGAAGAGCAAATGAATAGTGGTGTTCTAGCGGGTTACCCTGTACTAGATATTAAAGCTACACTATTTGATGGTTCTTACCACGATGTAGACTCAAGCGAGATGGCGTTTAAGATCGCTGGCTCGATGGCATTCAAGAAAGGTGCACTAGAAGCACAACCTGTGATTCTAGAACCTATGATGAATGTCGAAGTAACCACTCCGGAAGACTGGATGGGTGACGTTGTTGGTGACCTAAACCGTCGTCGCGGTATCATTGAAGGCATGGACGAAGGTGTGGCTGGTCTTAAGATCATCCGTGCTCAAGTACCACTATCCGAAATGTTCGGTTACGCAACTGATCTACGTTCTGCAACTCAAGGCCGTGCGTCTTACTCTATGGAGTTTCACGAGTACGCTGAAGTGCCGAAAAACTTCGCAGATAAAATTATTGCAGAGCGTGGTTACTAATTGACGATTGAACTGCAAAAAGTTTACGACTTTTTGCGAGATCAGGGCGTCCAAATATTGCGCTAACGGGCGTTGGCGCATAAAATAACAATTTCTGGCGCGTCGTCGATCAATAATGATCACGACGAATCATAACTAGGAAGGAACACGATCGTGTCTAAAGAAAAATTTGAACGTACGAAACCGCACGTTAACGTTGGTACTATCGGCCACGTTGACCACGGTAAAACA
>NZ_JAWOTF010000041.1:0-18218 GCF_033338735.1 Vibrio sp. Vb1127
AGACTTGAACTCTCACACCTTGCGGCGCCAGAACCTAAATCTGGTGCGTCTACCAATTCCGCCACTTCCGCAACTTATTCTGTAGTTATCAAGGTAATTGGTAAAAACCTAAATAACGTTGTTCATGGTGGCTACGACGGGATTCGAACCTGTGACCCCATCATTATGAGTGATGTGCTCTAACCAGCTGAGCTACGTAGCCAAAACCATATTTTTTGTTTTCAACGCTTTGTTGCCTTGTCGTTGGGAACGGCGCGCATTATGCGAAGTTGAGTGAGATCCGTCAACAGTTTTTTTTAATAAATTTCGGAAAAAACCTCGTTCGCTTCCTTTTTAAACAAAGAGGCGTGTTTATGATCTAAAACTGGAAATAAATTAGCTTGCAGTTGCGTAATTTATTTTTGTTCATTTACTTAAGGTATTAAAAAAGCCAGCTTAACAGCTGGCTTTTAGTGTAAATGAAGTGTTTAGAATTCATTCATTTAATTAAACATTGAAGCGGAAGTGTACAACATCGCCATCTTTTACGATGTAGTCTTTACCTTCTAGACGCCATTTACCTGCGTCTTTTGCGCCATTTTCACCATTGAATTGGATGAAATCGTCGTAACCGACTACTTCTGCACGAATAAAGCCTTTCTCGAAGTCAGTGTGGATCTTACCTGCCGCCTGAGGCGCAGTTGCACCAACAGGGATTGTCCAAGCACGTACTTCTTTAACACCTGCTGTGAAGTAGGTGTGTAGAGTCAGTAGTTCGTAACCAGAGCGAATTACACGGTTCAGGCCCGGCTCTTCGATCCCCATATCTGCTAGGAATTCTTCGCGATCTTCATCTTCTAGTTCAGATAGTTCAGATTCGATAGCTGCACATACAGGTACAACGACATTGTTTTCTTTTTCTGCGAACTCACGAACCGCATCTAGATATGGGTTATTTTCGAAGCCATCTTCGTTTACGTTTGCAATGTACATAGTTGGCTTCAGTGTTAGGAAGTTTAGGTAGCCGATTGCTGCTAACTCTTCTTTAGATAGCTCAACTGTGCGTGCCATGCCGCCTTCAGTTAGTACTGGTAACAGTTTTTCTAGTACGGTTAGTTCAAATTTTGCGTCTTTATCGCCGCCTTTTGCCTTCTTCGCGTTACGTTGAATCGCTCGCTCACAAGAATCAAGGTCAGCCATTGCAAGTTCAAGGTTGATCACTTCGATATCTTCGATAGGTGAAACTTTACCTGAAACGTGAACAATGTTTTCGTTTTCAAAACAGCGTACAACGTGGCCAATCGCGTCTGTTTCACGGATGTTAGCTAGGAATTTGTTACCTAAACCTTCACCACGTGATGCACCAGCAACAAGACCAGCGATGTCCACGAACTCCATCGTCGTTGGAAGAACTCTCTGTGGGTTAACGATCTTAGCTAGTGCGTCTAGACGTAGATCTGGCACAGGAACCACACCAGTGTTTGGTTCAATGGTACAGAACGGGAAGTTTGCTGCTTCGATACCCGCTTTAGTTAGTGCGTTGAACAGAGTTGATTTACCTACGTTAGGTAGACCAACGATGCCACATTTAAAACCCATGATAGTAACCTTATTCAGCTTTGAACGTGTGGAGGCGATTTTGTGCTTTAGATAGGCCATCCTTAATCAGGATATCTAGACAACGAACAGCCTCATCAGCTGCTGCATCTAAAAGCTCTTGCTCTTTAGCTGGCGCTTTACCTAATACAAAACCCGCCACTTTATCTTTGTGTCCCGGATGACCAATGCCAATACGAAGACGATAAAAATCTTTGTTATTGCCCAGTTTGCTAATGGTGTCACGCAGACCGTTGTGTCCACCGTGACCCCCACCTTTTTTAAACTTAGCGACACCTGGCGGTAAGTCTAGCTCGTCATGAGCAACCATGATCTCTTCAGGTTTAATTTGATAAAATTTCGCAAGCGCTGCGATCGATTTACCTGATAGATTCATGAAGGTGGTTGGGATAAGCAAACGGAGATCCTGGCCATTGACCATAATGCGTCCTGTTAGACCAAAAAACTTTGGTTCGTTCTTCAGTGTAACGTTGTGAACGCGTGCTAATTCTTCTACAACCCAAGCGCCCGCATTGTGACGAGTTCTGGCGTATTCTGGTCCTGGATTAGCAAGACCAACAAGAAGTTTGATTTGTTGACTCAAGGTTAGGATCTCTCTGGAATCTCAAAAAGCGCAGTATGATAGCACAGAAAACTCGCGGTGGGCGACCAAGGGATTTTCTAGTTATCAGTACAAATAAAAAAACACCCCAAAGAGGGGTGCTTTTGAAATCAGTGTAACTGAAATGTTCGTATTAGTTGAACATTGCAGAGATTGACTCTTCGTTGCTGATACGACGAATCGCTTCAGCCAGCATGCGAGATAGGCTTAGTGTTGTCACTTTACCTGTTGCAGCCATCTCTTTAGACAGAGAGATAGAGTCAGTTACGATAACTTGGTCAAGAACTGAGTTCTTGATGTTATCCGCAGCGTTGCCTGAGAATACTGCGTGAGTAGCGTAAGCGAATACACGCTTAGCACCGCGCTCTTTTAGTGCTTCAGCTGCTTTACATAGTGTGCCACCTGTGTCGATCATGTCATCAACGATCACACAGTCACGACCTTCAACATCACCGATTAGGTTCATTACTTCAGAAACGTTTGCACGTGGACGACGCTTATCTACGATTGCGATGTCGATGTCGCCTAGTGCTTTTGCTGTTGCACGAGCACGAACAACGCCACCTAGGTCAGGAGATACCACTACAGGGTTATCTAGACCGCGAGCCTGCATATCTTCAAGTAGCACTGGCGTGCCGAAGATGTTGTCTACAGGTACATCGAAGAAGCCTTGAATTTGCTCTGCGTGTAGGTCGATAGTTAGAACGCGGTCAACACCAACGTTAGATAGGAAATCAGCAACAACTTTTGCAGTAATTGGCACACGCGCAGAACGTACACGACGGTCTTGGCGAGCGTAGCCGAAGTAAGGGATAACTGCAGTGATACGGCCTGCTGAAGCACGGCGCATTGCATCAATCATAACAACCAATTCCATTAGGTTGTCGTTAGTCGGTGCACAAGTGGATTGAATGATGAAAACATCGCTACCACGAACATTCTCATTGATTTGAACTGCAACTTCGCCATCAGAAAAGCGAGAAACAGATGCATCACCAAGAGAGATGTAAAGACGATCAGCAATACGTTGGGCTAGTTCAGGTGTTGCGTTACCAGCAAATAGCTTCATATCAGGCACGGTGGAAACCTCGGGTTTGCGTCCAGTTTAAATAGGTCGGTGTGAGGCTGATTGGTATTCAGCCAAAGTCTCTTTTAATGGCGAAATATTGCGCCCTTGAGCGACAAATGCCGAGACTTTATCAGAGAGTTGTGCAAGGATAGTTTCTGCTTCAGATTTGCTCGAAAATTCAGCAAAAACGCAAGATCCTGTCCCCGTCAATCTTGACGGCGCGTATTGTAGCAGCCAAGAAAGTTGCTTATCAACCTCTGGGTAGAGCATTCGTACAATTTTTTCGCAATCGTTTACGCTTGGCGTATTTAAAAGTGTTTCTAGATCTCGTTTTGGGGTGTTTCGCGTTAGATCTGAATGACAAAAAACGTCGACGGTTGCGATAGATACATTCGGTCTGACGACTAAATACCACTTTTCTTCGGGATAAGCAGGAGAGAGTTTTTCACCAACACCTTCAGCAAAAGCTGCAAATCCGCGCACAAATACGGGCACGTCTGCGCCTAGTTTTAAACCTATTTCAGCCAGTTCGTCGTCAGTTAGATTCAGTTGCCATAAGTAATTCAGTGCCACTAATGCTGTAGCTGCATTCGATGAGCCCCCACCAATGCCTCCACCCATAGGCAGCACTTTCTGTAGCTCAATATGCGCGCCAAAAGGGCAGTTTGAGTAAGCTTGAAGCGCGGTTGCTGCTTTCCAAATTAAATTGTCTTGAAGAGGCACACCTTCTATCTCTGGAGAAATCGTAATATCACCAGAATGGTTCGCTTGAATGGTGAGCTCATCGCCGTGATCGACGAATTGGAATAAGGTTTGTAACTCGTGGTAGCCATTCTCTGTACGGCCGTTGATATATAGAAAGAGATTCAATTTCGCTGGTGATGGCCAGCGTGTTGAAAGTTCAATCATTGGGTGATGTTCCATTTTGTGATCACTAGATTTATTTTGACATCAGCTGTGGTGAGTTTCAGCTTATTTGGCAGAGGGAGAGACTGTTCATGCCATTGAACGTCGCCATATCGTTGATAAGCGATACTCCAATCATTTAAACCAATTTGTTTGTTTAACGCTTGCAGTGTATTGGTTGGAGACAGTTGGAATTTGTCGGCATCGGTAGGTAGACCTAATAGCCAGTCAGGCATGTGCTCGACGGGCATCATTAACCCTGTAAGACGGTAAATCAGCTGGTTAGCACTGCGAGAAGAAAGGACCTGATCATCGTAAGTTTCTACTGTGGCGCCTTGTGGGGTGATGGTGAGCTTTAATGCCGTTTGTCCGAGAATCGTTGTTAAACGCAACTGGCTTAGTGCTGAAGAATGTTTCCAGTAGAAGTTTAAATTTTGTCTTTGGTCTGGGCCAATATAACCAAGTTTCCCCGTTGCTTGAAAATCTTGGATGGTTTCGAGTCGCTGCTCATGAGCTTGCCATTCAACGCTGGTAACACTTTCAGGAACGGACGAACAACCAGCGAGCAGTAAGCTCGACAAGAAAAAAAGAATAAAGGAGCGTAACGTCATGTTTGATGGCTTATTAATCAGTTTCATCGGGAATCGCTCACAACTATAGCATTGAAAAGTCGCACTTAGGAAAACAAATCCGGCTTACCCTTTCAATAAATGCGTGCTTACAGTAAAATTCTGGACCTATTTTATAACCTATCCCAGAGATACCACGTTAGATGTCCTTGCTTGCTATTGGAATTAATCACAATACAGCGTCTGTCGACTTGCGAGAGAAGGTGGCGTTTGGTCCGGATAAACTCGGCCTTGCACTCGAGCAACTTAGAGAGCACGAAGCGGTTAACGGCAGTGTGATTGTTTCAACCTGTAACCGAACTGAGTTGTACTGCGATGTTAAGCAAGGAGCGCGAAACAAGTTGATCGATTGGCTTGCTCAATTTCATCAAGTGAGCCGCGAAGATTTAATGCCGAGTTTGTATGTTCATGAAGAACAAGCTGCAATAAAGCATTTGATGCGCGTATCGTGCGGTCTTGACTCTCTGGTGTTGGGTGAGCCTCAAATTTTGGGGCAGGTAAAGCAAGCATTTTCTGACTCGCGAGATCATCAAGCTGTCGATGCCTCGATTGATAAACTGTTTCAAAAGACGTTCTCAGTCGCCAAACGGGTAAGAACAGAGACAGATATTGGTGGTAATGCCGTGTCCGTGGCTTATGCGGCATGTACACTGGCAAAACATATTTTTGAGTCGTTATCAGATTCAACCGTGCTTTTAGTTGGTGCGGGCGAGACGATTGAATTGGTCGCGAAGCATTTAGCGTCCAACGGTTGCACAAAAATGATTGTCGCGAACCGCACTAAAGAGCGCGCGCAAGGCTTAGCGGACCAATTTGGCGCAGAAGTGATCAGTTTGAACGAAATTCCTGAACATTTGGCGAAAGCGGATATTGTGATTAGCTCAACGGCGAGCCCATTGCCTATTATTGGCAAAGGTATGGTCGAAACGGCTCTAAAGCAGCGCCGGCATCAACCTATCTTGTTGGTCGATATTGCGGTGCCGCGAGATGTAGAGTCGGAAGTCGGTGAACTGAACGACGCATATCTGTATTCTGTTGATGACTTGCAATCTATCATCGACAGCAACATTGAGCAGCGTAAAGTCGAAGCGATTCAAGCTGAAGCGATTGTTAGTGAAGAAAGCGCTGCATTTATGACATGGTTGCGTTCACTGCAAGCCGTCGATAGTATTCGCGACTATCGCAAATCAGCCAACGAAATTCGTGAAGAGTTACTGAGCAAAAGTTTGCAATCTTTAGCGGCAGGCGCAGATCCGGAGAAAGTGCTGCGCGAGCTGAGTAATAAACTCACCAACAAACTGATTCACGCTCCAACTCGCGCATTGCAAAGTGCAGCAGAGCAAGGCGAACCAGCAAAATTAACGATTATCCGCCAAACACTTGGCTTGGATGATCTATAACTCACGCTTTTTATTAAGAAAACGACACTATGAAAGCCTCTATTCTGACTAAGCTAGAAACGCTAGTAGAACGTTACGAAGAAGTTCAACATCTTCTTGGTGATCCTGATGTAATTGGAAATCAGGACAAATTCCGTGCTCTATCAAGAGAGTACTCTCAGCTAGAAGAAGTAACCAAGTGCTTCCAAGCTTATCAACAAGCACAAGAAGATCTTGTCGCCGCTGAAGAGATGGCAAACGAAGACGACGAAGAAATGCGTGAAATGGCGCAAGAAGAAATCAAAGAAGCGAAAGCGACGATTGAGCGTCTTACTGATGAGTTACAGATTCTTCTTCTGCCAAAAGATCCGAACGATGATCGTAACTGTTTCCTAGAAATTCGTGCAGGTGCGGGTGGCGACGAAGCGGGTATCTTCGCGGGTGATCTATTCCGTATGTACAGCAAGTACGCAGAAAAGCGTGGCTGGCGCATCGAAGTCATGTCTTCAAACGAGGCTGAGCACGGTGGTTACAAAGAGATGATCGCAAAAGTGAGCGGCGACGGTGCGTACGGCGTACTGAAGTTTGAGTCAGGCGGTCACCGTGTACAGCGTGTTCCAGCAACAGAGTCTCAAGGTCGTGTGCATACTTCTGCTTGTACAGTAGCAGTAATGGCGGAAATCCCTGAAGCGGATCTGCCAGAAATCAAAGCAGCAGACCTGAAAATCGATACGTTCCGTGCATCTGGCGCGGGTGGTCAGCACGTTAACACCACGGATTCTGCAATCCGTATTACCCACTTACCAACGGGTACGGTAGTAGAGTGTCAGGATGAGCGTTCACAGCACAAGAACAAAGCGAAAGCAATGGCGGTTCTTGCTGCTCGTATCGTTCAAGCGGAAGAAGAGCGTCGTGCCGCAGAAGTGTCTGATACACGTCGTAACCTTCTAGGTTCTGGTGACCGTAGTGACCGTATTCGTACCTACAACTACCCACAAGGTCGTGTGTCTGATCACCGTATCAACCTAACCATCTATCGTTTGAACGAAGTGATGGAAGGTGACCTGCAAAGCTTGATTGATCCTGTGATTCAAGAGCACCAAGCAGACCAACTTGCGGCGCTCGCAGAGAACGGCTAATCGATGAGCCAAGTTCAATCGATTGAGCAAGCACTGAAAAGTGCGACGGCGAAACTGGCAGAAGGCGGCAAAGAGTCGCCTTCTCTCGATGCAGCTGTACTCCTTTGCCATGTCCTTGGCAAACCACGAACTTACCTGCTGACCTGGCCAGAAAAAGCGTTAGAAGCAGAGCAAAAATCTCAGTTTGACGCTCTACTTGAACGACGTTTAACTGGTGAACCCGTCGCTTATATTATTGGTGAGCGAGAGTTTTGGTCTTTACCGTTCAAAGTTTCTCCCTCTACCTTGATCCCAAGACCGGATACAGAACGTTTGGTCGAGGTTGCACTCGATAAGACCTACGAGCAAACTGGGCCTATTTTAGATCTTGGAACGGGGACGGGGGCAATTGCTATCGCACTCGCATCTGAAATGCCAAAACGTCAAGTGATGGGCGTAGATCTCAAACAAGAAGCGAAAGCACTTGCAGAGTACAATGCTGAGCAGCTAAACATCAAAAATGTGACCTTTGCTCAAGGCAGTTGGTTTGAGCCTATTACAGAAGGTACGAAGTTTGCTTTAATTGTCTCCAACCCGCCATATATTGATGAAAAAGATCCACATTTATCCCAAGGTGATGTGCGCTTTGAGCCAAAATCTGCATTAGTTGCTAAAGAGAATGGCTTAGCTGATATTCGTCATATCTCGGATCTTGCTCGTCAGTATCTTGAAGTGGGCGGTTGGCTGGCATTTGAACATGGTTATGATCAAGGTGAGGCGGTGCGTGAGATAATGCGTGGCTTTGGTTACCAACAGGTCGCTACGGAAAAAGATTATGGCGGTAACGATCGAGTAACGCTTGGTTGTCTGGCCAGTTAATCATGGAAGTCAGCAAACACTAACTAAAAAGAGAAGAAAAATGTACGTAGCTCTAAAACACATACACTTAGTGACGATCGCTCTCAGCGCGACGCTACTATCGATCCGATTCGTGTTAATGATGATGAACTCACCGAAGCGAAATAATCGCTTTTTGAAAGTGTTTCCCCACATCGTTGATACTGCATTGCTAGTGTCAGGTATCGCGCTTATTTTCATTACGGGTTTCATCCCGTTTACCGATGCCGCACCGTGGTTAACAAACAAAATCACCTGCGTACTGGCGTACATTGCGCTTGGATTCTTCTCATTGAAACTTGCGAAAAACAACCTACTGAAGATATTTGGCTTTTTCGGCGCATTAGGTTGGTTGGTCATGGCTGCAAACATTGCTGTGTCTAAGAGCCCTACGTTATTTGGATAGACGTCATGTTAGAGTTTTTTGACGAAGATTTTGACAATATACCGTTGGTGGAAGGTGCGCTTGAGCTAAACAAAGCGATTAACCCAGAAACCAAAGTACATTGGGCGAAACAAGAGTTAGAGCGTCTTTACAAAGATGCAGAAGCCACGCTTGTTCATGAAACCGATGAAGAGCAACGATTTGATGCATTCCTACGACTGTTTTTCCACGAGTGGGGATTCAAAGGCGACGAGCAGGAATACTTTATTTCGGACAACAGCTTCATCGATAAAGTGTTGGAGCGCAGAAAAGGTATTCCTGTGAGCTTAGGTTCGATTTTGTTATACCTAGGCAAAAAGCTGGGTTTCCCGCTGAAGGGAGTTACTTTCCCTACTCAGTTCTTGTTAAAAGTCGACTGGATGCATAAGAAGCCAGACTACATCAATCCATTTAATGGTGAGTATGTAGGTGAAAGGATTCTTCAAGCTTGGCTTATTGGCCAGGAAGGACCGCTAGCTCAGCTAAAGCCTGAACATTTTGAGGAAGCTGACAACCCAACAATTATTGGTCGCTGGTTGGCATTGATTAAAAGTGCGATGTTGCGTGAAGAGCATTATACGTTGGCATTACGTTGTACGAATCTTGCTCTAACGTTTGTGCCAGATGATCCATACGAAATTCGTGACCGTGGTTTTATTTTCCAACAGCTAGAGTGCCCTCAAGTAGCGGTATCAGATTTTCAGTACTTTATTGACCAATGCCCTGACGATCCGGCTTCTGAGCTACTAAAATCACAAGTTAATGTGATGAGTGAAACGCACGTCACACTTCACTAATTTTATCGATGTGCCGAACTGTGGCGTATCGTGGACAGAAAAAGAGAATCAAAATGGAACAGAAAATCGTTAATATCGGCGACATTCAGGTTGCTAACGACAAGCCATTCACCCTATTTGCAGGTATGAACGTTCTTGAGTCTCGTGATCTTGCGATGCAGATCTGTGAGCACTACGTAAAAGTAACGGAAAAACTTGGTATTCCTTACGTATTTAAGGCGTCGTTTGACAAAGCAAACCGCAGTTCTGTTCATTCATACCGTGGTCCAGGTCTGGAAGAAGGTATGAAAATCTTTCAGGAGCTGAAAGACACTTTTGGTGTAAAGATCATCACGGACGTTCACACTGAAGCACAAGCTCAACCTGTCGCTGACGTGGTAGACGTTATTCAGCTTCCTGCATTCCTAGCTCGTCAAACTGACCTTGTTGAAGCTATGGCTAAAACAGGTGCGGTTATCAACGTGAAGAAACCTCAATTTATGAGCCCTGGTCAAGTGGGTAACATCGTTGAGAAGTTCGCAGAATGCGGTAACGACAAGATCATCCTATGTGAGCGCGGTTCTTGCCACGGTTACGATAACCTAGTTGTAGACATGCTTGGTTTTGGTGTGATGAAAAATGCTTCGAAAGGTAGCCCAATCATCTTTGACGTAACGCACTCACTACAAATGCGTGACCCATCAGGCGCAGCATCTGGCGGCCGTCGTGAGCAGACAGTTGAGCTTGCTAAAGCGGGTCTAGCGACAGGCATCGCAGGTCTATTTATCGAAGCGCACCCAAACCCAGACCAAGCGCGTTGTGATGGCCCATCTGCACTGCCTCTAGACAAGTTAGAGCCATTCTTAGCACAAATGAAATCGCTTGATGATCTGATCAAGAGCTTTGCAGATATAGATATCAAGTAAACGCCAGATGACTGGTGGTAACAAATACTATAGCCAACCGATGTTGGCTATTTTTTTATCTGAAAAGCCGTGAATTCTCAAACTTGTTACTGATGAATTTGTTATTGCTAAACAATGCATCATAATTATTAAATCAATGTGTTAGGGTGCACGTGGTTTTCAAATAGATCCAATGCTTAAAATGTGCGTCAGTAATCCCAATAAGAAAAAGGTAAATAAATGAATCAGCGTCTGATGATCAAAACTGTTTTGAGTGCCGCTATCTTGGCCTCGTTAGCTGGGTGTGCTACGCAACCTGTACCAGAATGGAATGCCGATACAACCTATAAATTGACCGTATTGCACACTAACGATCATCATGGTCGCTTTTGGCAAAATCGATACGGTGAATATGGCATGGCGGCGCGTAAAACGTTAATCGATGATTTGCGCGAAGAAATACAGGCTGAGGGGGGGAGCGTGTTATTGCTTTCTGGTGGTGACATCAACACAGGAGTACCTGAGTCTGATTTACAAGATGCCGAGCCGGACTTTAAAGGCATGAGCAAAATTGGTTACGATGCGATGGCTCTAGGTAATCATGAGTTTGATAATCCATTGGATGTGCTATTCAAGCAGCAAGAGTGGGCAAACTTTCCGATGTTGTCTGCCAATATTTACGATAAAAATACTGGCAAGCGTTTATTCCAACCATACGCGATGTTTAAAAAGCAGGGCATTAAAATTGCGGTCATTGGCCTTACAACCGAAGACACAGCGAAACTTGGCAACCCTGAATTCATTGAACAAATTGACTTCCGTGACCCAAAAGAAGAAGCCAAGAAGTTGATTGCAGAACTGAAAGAGACAGAGTATCCAGATCTGATTTTTGCTGTCACGCATATGGGACACTATGAAAATGGTAATAGAGGCATCAATGCTCCTGGCGATGTGGCGTTAGCTCGTTATTTGAATGACGGCGATCTCGACATGATCGTTGGAGGACACTCACAAGAACCTGTGTGCATGGAAGGTCCAAACGTTATCAAAAAGAACTTTAAACCAGGTGATGAATGTCAGCCCGATAAACAAAATGGTACCTTTATTGTTCAGGCACATGAGTGGGGGAAATATGTGGGACGCGCCGATTACGAGTTTCGTAATGGCGAACTCTCGATGGTGAGCTACGATCTAATCCCTGTAAACTTGAAAAAGAAAGTTAAAGTTGATGGTCAGTCGCAACGAGTCTTGATCCAAGATGAGATTAAACAAGACGAAATGATGCTTGAGTTTCTTCGTCCTTATCAAGAAAAAGGTCAGGGCAAACTAAACGTGAAGATTGCAGAATCTAACGGTAAGCTTGAGGGTGACCGCAATGTGGTTCGTTACCAGCAAACAAACTTAGGTCGATTAATTGCAACGGCTCACATGGAACGTGCGAAAGCAGATTTCGCCGTAATGAATTCTGGCGGCGTTCGCGATTCGATTGCAGCAGGTGAGATTACCTACAAAGATGTGCTGACTGTTCAGCCATTTGGCAATATGGTCTCTTACGTTGATATGACGGGCAAAGAAGTATTGGATTTCCTAAATGTCGTTGCAACTAAACCTGTCGACTCTGGAGCTTACGCGCAGTTTGCCGGCATTGCGATGAGTATCAATAATGGTGAGGTAACCAATGTGTTCATTGGTAATAAGCAACTTCGCTTAGATGGTAATTACCGCTTTACCGTACCAAGCTATAATGCTGCTGGTGGAGATGGTTACCCTAAAATCGACGATCATCCAGGGTATGTAAATACAGGTTTTACCGATGCTGAGGTTTTGAAGGATTATTTAGAAACACATAGCCCTATTGATGTTAATGAGTATGCCCCTTCAGGTGAAATCACGTATTTAGTTGATACGGCGATTGATCAGTAACCCAACAGAGAAAAAGCGATTGACTCAAACTCGCTGATATCATTAACTAAAAGCGCAGATCCAATTCAATCTGCGCTTTTTGTTTTTATGAGGAGAATCTTGATGACTCCGGCCATTAATCTTGCGAAAAAGAAAAAAATTCCACACACGATTCATCAGTATGAGCATGACCCTAGAGCCGATAGTTATGGCTTGGAGGCTGCTGAAGTACTGGGGCAGGATCCGAAAACAGTATTTAAAACCTTGCTGTTCTGCTTGAACGGGGAGCCAAAGAACCTTGCGGTTGCGATTATCCCTGTTGATCAAAAGCTGAACCTAAAACTGGCGGCGAAAGCAGCGAAGGGCAAAAAGGCCGATATGGCTGATCCGGAAATCGCCCAAAAGACCACAGGTTATGTCGTTGGTGGAATTAGCCCACTAGGGCAGAAGAAAGCCTTACCTACTTTTTTGCACGAAAGCGCAGCAGAGCAAGACAAAATCTGTGTGAGTGCTGGTAAACGTGGTTTAGAAATTGAGTTAGCCCCGAGAGATTTGCTGAGCTTAACTCGTGGTCAGTTTGCACCTCTTTGTTTGTAAACTCATGACAAATAAAAAGGACGCTCATGAGCGTCCTTTTTTGATCTTGCCTGTCAGTGAAGCGTTACTTCTTCAGACTCAATGTACCACCAGTGCGTTTAGCTGGTTTGCTTGGTTTCGCGGCATTTGGGTTCATGTAATGCTGCTTAGGCTTACTCAGTGATTGAGGCTTGTTTGCTGAATGCGTATTGCTCGATGCATCTGGTTTACGGTGCGATTTACCATGCTCGCCTTGCGGTCTGCTGCGTTCACCTTGTGATTTCGCTTTGTAATGTTCTTTAGCTGGACGTCCGCCTTCATCATCACGCTGACGACGCTTTTGTTGACCTTTTTTCGAGTTTGGTGCATGACGGAATTCATCAGCATTGTTACCGCGGAAAGTTCGTGTCTTCTGGTTACGACGAGCAGTAGAATCTTGGTTTTCTTCACGGCTATCAAACAGCTTCGCGTCGGTCGCTTTACGAATGTTGCGACCTCTAGAGTCTGTTTTTGATGCTTCTTCTGTACCTACCGAGCCTTCACACATTGCTAGGATCTCTGCCACTTCTTCGTCACTTAGATAACGCCATTTCCCATTGGGAATACCATCAAGAGAGATATTCATGATGCGTACGCGACGCAGCTTGAATACTTCATAGCCCAGCGCTTCACACATGCGACGGATCTGACGGTTAAGTCCTTGAGTGAGCACAATACGGAAAGAGAATTTAGTTTCTTTCGTTACCTTACAAGGTAGGGTGACTGTGTCGAGAATCTTAACGCCACTCGACATCTGTTTGAGAAACTCGCCTGTAATTGGCTTGTCCACGCGTACGACGTACTCTTTTTCGTGGCTGTTGCCTGCGCGAAGGATTTTGTTCACGATGTCGCCATCGTTGGTCAAAAAGATCAGACCATCAGAGGGTTTGTCTAAGCGGCCGATCGGAAAGATACGTTTTTGGTGGCCGATGAAATCAACGATGTTTCCAGGGACGTCTCTCTCAGTTGTACAGGTGATGCCTGTTGGTTTATTGAGAGCGATATAAATCGGCTTCTCTTTTGCTGCCACTGGCTTACCATCCACACAAACATCATCACCAGGTAGCACTTTTGTCCCCATTTCAGGTTTGTTGCCATTAATGGTGACACGGCCTTGCTCAATCAGTCTGTCTGCTTCACGGCGTGAGCAAAACCCCGTTTCACTGATGAATTTATTTAATCGTTTAGCGTTGTCTTGTGACATTTTTGTCTCCTAACGTTTCACAACGGCGAATGAAGCTCCCTTCCTTTAAGGGGAAGGAAGAATAAGGGCGGGCATTCTAGCATTAGGGTGAAATTTAGCCTAACCGTTTTTGGTGACGTTCGCGGGTTTCTAATTTCTTTTCCGCACTTTTTCTAAGTAGGACGTAAACGGCTCCAGTTCCACCGTGAAAGCGTTGCGCACTATGGACGCATTGGACTTCCTTTATTTGTCGTAGCCAACTGCTAACAAAGCTTTTCATCATTGCAGGTGGATTTGAGCGTTCTCCTCGACCATGGACGATAACGACCGTTCTAATGTCCATTGATAGGCATTGCTTTAAAAACGTCACGACTTCATCACGTGCTTTTTTCAATGTTTTACGGTGCAAATCCAAGCGAGCTTGGATTGGATACTTACCAAGGCGAAGTTTGCGGTAAACCCCGTCCTGTACACCATCACGTTTGAACTCAACAAAGTCCTCTGGCTTGAGCATTTCAGCGTGATCAAGTGATAGGTATTCTGGGTCATCTTCCGTTAACCAGATTGCTGCTTCGCGTTTTGCGAGCTGTGCTTCTGTTACTTGGTGTACTTTTTTGTGTTCGGTGGTGTCTTGAGTGATTGGCTTTACATCGCCCATCATCTGTTGAAATAGATCAAAATCGTCGTCGTGAGACATAGCAGTAATCTCATTAAGAACAGGGAAGAATAATAGGATTATATCAATGAGTGGTGCATTGAGATCAAATAAAAAACCGGAGTAGGCAAGTAACCGACTCCGGTGCAAAGCGTTTCTAGAGCTAAGCGAGATCTAGTGAGGAGATTTGTCGTTCATGATCTTGTATATGAAGAAACCGCCGTAAAATAACATCAGACCAATTGCCCCAAAAATTACTATCATTGACGATAGACCCACTGCATTACCAAATAGGAGATCAAGCCAAAAGTCCATACGTTTCCTCCAAGATGTTCCCGACAGGAATAAACTAAATGGCGGTGTCTTGTTGCACACTGATCTGGATCAATTATGTTGCTAAGGTTAATAAACTGTATTTTGTTGTGAGTTATCAGTCACATTTTACGTGCTAGTGTTCAGTTATTCATCAAACGAATTAAGACCTAAGGTTTTTTTGTAAAAAGCACTTGCGCCACAGTTCAGAATCCGTAATATACGCATTCGTTGACGGGGACAATTCCTCAGTTAAACATCTCGGTGAATAGCGCAGCTTGGTAGCGCATCTGGTTTGGGACCAGAGGGTCGGGGGTTCGAATCCCTCTTCACCGACCATTTTTAGAAAGCCTGCTCAATGAGCAGGCTTTCGTCGTTTTTAGCGCTAGTAATTTTAGACTTCAATAGTATCGAATCAAATTGGGGTTCGCCTGATGTTCGAATATGGCACTTCACCGACACGTATTGAGAGGAAGGCTCTACAGAAATGTAGGGCCTTTTCATTTTTTAGAGTGAGTAAATTTATTACTTGATGTCACACGAGATAGTATTGATAGGAGTTTCAGAAGTAGTGAAGCAGACATAAGCGGTCTTTGGGTGATTTGGACCAATCTTGACGTAACCCGCTTTTAAATCGTCTTCATCAAACGTTACTGAGTGAGATTTGCTTGTATTTCCATCATAGTAAACCGCTTCAAAGCCTTGGTTCATCATATGTGCAACGGGATTTCGAGTGTGGGCTGTTGAAAACGTGATGTTCGCGCAACGCATCATTGGTTTTTCGGTAATAAGAAATTGACCACTCTCTTTATCTAAAACACCGCCTTTTACTTCCGGAGTTATATCAATAGCTTGAAAAGCTTCTACGTTGCATGGCGGTTTAGCATAAGACAGCGAAGAAGTGAGCATAATTCCAATCGTGTATAGGAATAAATATTTAAATTTCATATGAGTTGTTTTGTATCCACTTAGCTTAACGGCGTTTTATAAGAAAGTTTGAATGAATTTTTAAATGGTTGTATTTAAATAATTGTATTTAAATGGCATTTTTCAAACAATCACTAGATATCACAATTTGCTTGGCGCGTCTTACCCAGTGGTTTGATGTTAAATCCCCGATTTTTAAGCAGTTCAATCAGGTTATCTTTACCTACTAAATGCAAGCCACCAACAACAACGGTGAAGCGACCCGATTGTTGAGGCAGAACACTGCCAGTGTCGAGTTTTTTAGCCCAATCTCGATTACGCTCGTATAAAAAGGCTTGGTTAAACTCTTCTGTTGTATGATCGGTCAAAGAGGCTTCGACCAACATGCTACCATCACCACTCTTCCAACTCTCTATCAAGCATTGAACCAACTCTTCTCCGCCATCATATTCTTCAATTGACGAGAGAAGTATCTCTTTACCGCCTTCTGATTGACCTGCGATTAAATCGATTTGGAATTGCACTGACTCTAGTGGAATGACCGGGATTTGCTTTTTATCAGCGAGTCCTATTAGGTGCATGTCGACCCCTTTATCAGAGACATACCCCAGTTTGTTGACTAAAGCGAGTTGGATGGTGAATGCAGCCATCCAAGGTGGGGAATTTAGGAGTTGAGTTTCTGGCAAACCTAAATCTTGGGCAATTTCAATTAAGTGGCGACGTTGAGCTCTGTCTAAAACATCTTTAGAAAGAATGGTTGTTTGTGGGTAAACCAAGCCTTCAGAATTCCTGACGTCTGCTTCAATAATCAACCCTGCGCTTTGGCTTAAATACTGGATGACCGTTCTAGGGAGTGGGTACATCGTTTTATCCCCCACATGTACCGAGCCAATAATCATAAGTTCGGTTTCCCCTTTTTTCGCTAACCAATGCTGTGGCTCTGCATAAGATGAAAAAGGCGTTAAAGTAACAAGTAGAGATGATATGAGCGTCAAGAGACGAAACATAGAATGGTCCTCAGATAAGATACCTTTAAACTGTATACGCAAAATAGCGTGAGGTTAAGTGCAATTTCTCCAGTGGGGCATTCGACAAAATCGTCATTTCTAAAAATATTGACGAGTTTTGACGACGAATAAATGAGAGTCACTTCACGAAAGGTAAATAGGTAATTCGCTTACTAATGGTTCACAAAATAATTAGGCGTGATCCAAATCTTACAAAATCAGTCGTAACTCATGAATATAAGTGACCTAGATCGCAGCAAACTCGTCAAAACAAGTTGTTCGATTTTGACGTGTATTGTAACTCCATGAAAATTAGGTTTTTATTGTTTTTGCTGAGTGTCATTTTTTGAGCTGGATCACTTCCTATTTCTATTTATTTTACGCTTAGAAATAACAGGTTGTATGTTGAATGTAACGGTTAGGCACCTCGCATTTGAGGGGCCGAGATTTTTATCATTGTCGTTTTGAACCACTGACTTTTTTGGGGAAGTAAGATGTTTAAACCTAGTCTGATTGCTGTTTCTGTTATCACTACATTAGCAGGTTGCTCTGCGCTGCAAAGCTCTGAACAACAAGTTGTAAATTCGTTGGCTAATAATCTTGATATTCAATACCAAGTGTTGACTAACCACGGTGCAAACGAAGGTCTTGCTTGTCAGGACTTAGGGGCTGAGTGGGCGTCTTGTAACAAGGTAAACATGACGCTGGTTAACCAAGGTGAAGCGGTTGACTCAAAAGATTGGGCTATTTACTTCCATAGCATTCGTCTGATTCTGGATGTTGAAAACGAACAGTTTAAAATCTCTCGCGTAACGGGTGATCTACACAAACTAGAACCAACAGATAAGTTTGATGGTTTTGCTGCGGGTGAAGAGGTTGTGCTTCCTCTTGTTGCTGAATACTGGCAGCTATTTGAAACTGACTTCATGCCAGGCGCTTTCGTTGCTGCACCAAATGCAGAGCCTAAGATGATCGCTTCTCTTAACACAGAAGACGTTGCATCTTTCGTGACTGGCCTTGAGGGTAACAACCTAAAACGTACGCCAGATGACAACAACGTATTTGCGAGCGCTGTGTCTCGTTTCGAGAAGAACGAAGATCTAGCAAAACAAGACGTATCAACCACGTTACTACCAACGCCAATGTCTGTTGAAGCAGGTAAAGGTACGGTAGATATCGCGGCGGGTATTGCGCTGCCTAAAGACGCATTCGATGCGGCTCAATACGCAGCAATTCAAGGTCGTGCAGAAGTGGTAGGTGTGGATGTTCGTGGTGATCTTCCTGTAAGCATCACTGTTGTTCCTGCAGACTTCACCG
>NZ_JAWOTF010000042.1:0-12824 GCF_033338735.1 Vibrio sp. Vb1127
TATCACAGGATTTTGCAAAAGATCGCATACGACCTTGATTTGCTTTGGGTCTAAACTTAGAGTAGCCGTCAGTTACCATTTATCCTCACATACAACGAGGTTGATTTGTCACAGTTCCATCAAGCCGTAAAGAGAATTATCGAGCGAGTTCAGCAATCGGAAGGCAATCAAACACGTCTGGTCGAGCCCCTTAGCGAGAAACCTAATTTCTCATTTATTGATTGGCTTGATGCACAACCACTTTTCCCTAAGTTTTATTGGCAGTCCCGCGATACACGTGAAGAGGTCGTTGCACTAGGGCAATTGCACGCTTTTGTTGAGCCAGGTCCTGCTTATACCATTCTAGGTGAAGGGCAAAGAGTCTGGGGCGGGCGCTCTTTTGATGGACAGCATGAGAAGAATCGTCGCTGTATGCCTTCTTTTTTCTTTTTGCCTCAAATTGAGTTAATTCGTTTTGACCAACAGTGGTCTCTCGCAGTTAATATTTCAGAAGACAAAGCGCGAACTCTAGCTGGGTTGAATAAACTGGTTTGTGAGGTCGCGACCTTAGCTCCAATTTCGTCTCACATCCGCTCTATTGTTCATACGCCAAGTCAGCCTCAATGGAATGAGTTAGTTCATAAGGTTCTGACTGGTATAGAGAATGATGATTTTAAGAAAGTGGTTTTAGCGCGTCGTTCTACCGTGCAGCTTGATAACACATTAAGTGCTGCACGGCTACTTAAAGCAAGTTACTTAAATAACCATCATAGCTTCCATTTTATGCTGAGCTTAGACAGTAAGCACAGTTTTATGGGGTCTACGCCAGAACGTTTGTATTCTCGCGTAGGGCATGAGCTACATACCGAAGCGTTAGCAGGTACGATTGGTCGGGGAGACAATGCCACTCAAGATATGGAGTTGGCGAATTGGTTATCCCAAGACCAAAAGAACCTGAACGAAAACCAGTATGTGGTGGACGACATCATTGACCGTCTATCACCACATTCTGAAGTGGTTGAAGTGGAAGCTGAACCGAGTTTGGTCAGACTACGAAAAGTGCAGCACCTTAAGCGAAATATTCACGCTAGTCTAAGAGCGGGGATAAATGGTGTTCAGTTGTTATCGGCGCTTCAGCCAACAGCGGCAGTTGCTGGCTTACCCCGACAAGAGTCCATGCAGTTTATTCTTGATAATGAGCCCTTTGCACGCGGCTGGTACGCGGGGTCAATGGGTTACATAAGCCATGAACGAGCAGAGTTTTGTGTCGCAATCAGAAGCGCGCTTGTGCTCGGTGATCAAGTACAACTGTTTGCGGGCGCAGGGATTGTGCCTGGTTCTGTGGCAGAACATGAGTGGGCAGAACTTGATAAGAAAATGTCGACGTTACTTACGCTGATTTCTGATCATCCGCCATTGGGAGTCGCATCATGAGTCATGACCAAGCGGTGCTCAATCGAGTTTGGTCAGAAACCATATTGATTGAGCTTCAGCGATTTGGCGTTAAGCATGTTTGTATCGCTCCCGGATCTCGTTCTACTCCTTTAACTTTAGAAGCGGCAGAACAGTCCGACTTTTCCATTCATACTCATTTTGATGAGCGTGGACTGGGCTTTATGGCTCTTGGTTTAGCGAAAGCTACTCAGGAGCCAGTGGCAATTATCGTTACCTCTGGTACGGCAGTGGCGAACCTATTACCGTCGGTTGCCGAAGCCAAACTTACTGGTGAAAAACTGGTGCTGCTGACAGCAGATCGTCCAGTAGAACTTGTCGGCTGTGGTGCAAACCAAGCGATAAATCAATTGGGTATTTTTTCACATCATGTTTCGGCCAGTTTGAATTTACCAAGCCCAAATTTAGCAACGTCGCTTAACTGGTTGCTGACCTCTGTTGACGAAGTTATGTTTACTCAGCAATTGCAGGGTAGTGCTGTTCATATTAATTGTGCATTTCCAGAGCCTTTGTATTCCAACGGCGCAAAAGCGGATTATCAAACCTACTTAGATTCGGTCGCCGGATGGCGAAAAGGAAGCGGCACTTATACTCAGCGTTTTAGCCATTTGTCACAGGCGAACATCCCGCCTTTTTCGGACAAAAAAGGCTTGGTTGTGATTGGCAGCTTACCGCTTGAACAAGCGCGTTCGGCGCAGGCGTTTGCACAAAAAATGGGATGGCCGGTACTTGCAGACCCGCAAAGTGGTTTGAGTTCGGATTGGGCGCATTACGATGTATGGCTTCAACTTCCCGAGTTTGCAAACGAGCTTGAATCTTGTGAACTTATTATCCAATTTGGTAGCCGAATCATCTCCAAACGTTTGAACCAATGGATTGATAAACAAGTTTCGCAGAGTCAACAAGATAAAGACGTTCAATACTGGTATATCTCGCCGCGTATGGACCGGAATAACCAAAATCATCTGGCGCAAATGCACTGGGTTGAGCCTCCTAAAACGTGGGTTTCTCGCATTAGTTTTGAGAAGTCAATATTTGCTGGGTGGGCTGATAGGTTAGTGAATGACGTTAAGCGAGTTCATCAACGTATCGAAGAAGCCTTCCTATCTGATTCAGCGTCTGCCATTGACGAAATTGCGTTGGCAGCAGACATCAACGAGCGCACAAAGAACGTAGATGTTTTCTTGGGTAATAGCTTGTTTGTTCGGCTTGTTGATATGTACGGAAAATTGGATGGTGTAGAGGTTTTCACTAATCGAGGCGCGTCAGGGATTGACGGTTTGTTTGCTGCAGCATCAGGCGTGCAACGGGCAAGAGGTAATCCGTTACTAATGTATATCGGTGACACAGCAGCACTTTATGATCTCAATTCTCTGGCGCTATTTTCTCACAATAAACTGCCGGCGGTACTTGTTGTTACTAATAATGACGGCGGTGCGATTTTTGATATGTTGCCAGTACCACCAGAGCGCAGGACGACATATTATCAAATGCCTCATGGTTATCAGTTTGAACACGCGGCAAAGCAGTTTGGTTTGGCGTATTTGCATGTTTCTACACTGGAGCAATTCCAATCATCTGTAAAAGAGCATTTATGTCACCGCCAAGGCACGTTGCTGGTCGAGGTTCAAACCCCACCTAATCAAGCTGCTGAGACACTCAAGGCATTTAATAAGAGTCTGAATGCTTTACTTTGAACGTTTCCCTGTATTAGAAAAACACCAAAGTAGAACGTTGCCCACTTTGGTGTTTTTGCATGGCTTACTCGGTAGCGGTGCCGATTGGCTCGCGTGTTTAAATGCATTACCCGAATATGAACGTGTTACGGTTGACCTTCCTGGTCACGGACGCAACCAATCTATTTTTTGCTGCGATTTAAATGATTGCTGCAAACTTCTTGGTTCCACACTATCTTTATTATTTCCCTCACAACAACCACTTATTTTGATTGGATACTCTATGGGCGGCCGCATTGCGATGCATGGTATTGCCCATCAATGCTTTCCAGAGCTCAATATTGCAGGCGCGATTATTGAAGGGGGAAACTTCGGGCTTCAAACTGAGTCAGAGAAACAGGTGAGATTAGAGAATGATGCTCGCTGGGCAATGCGTTTCAAAACTGAACCACTTGAACGTGTTTTGAACGATTGGTACCAACAAGCGGTGTTTTCTTCACTAAACCATGAGCAAAGACAAACATTCATTGCGAAGCGAAGTGATAATCTTGGCTCAGCGGTGGCGAATATGTTGATGTCGACATCGTTAGCCAAACAGGCATATTTGTTGCCCTCACTGCAAAAGCAGAACATACCAGTGTATTACTTGTGTGGTGAGAAAGACCAAAAATTTAGCCAACTGGCACAACGTAGCGGGTTGGCGTATCGACAAGTTGAAGGCGCTGGTCATAACGTCCATCAAGAGCAGCCCAAACAGTTTGCGATACATACCAAGCAAATAATTCAGTCTCACTTTGGTGAGAGTAACGAGAACAATGGGAATCACCATGGCTAAAACAGTAGGCATTTCTGAAGAAGAACTTTACGCTCCGGTTCAATGGAAAGATTGCGGCGAGAAATACGAGGACATTCATTACCATAAGTCTGAAGATGGTATCGCGAAAATCACCATTGCGCGTCCTCAAGTGCGTAACGCGTTTCGTCCTCAAACGGTAAAAGAGATGATTGATGCGTTGGCAGATGCGCGTTACGACTCTGGTGTTGGCGTGATCATTCTGACAGGTCTAGGTGAAGACGCATTCTGTTCTGGCGGCGACCAGAAGATCCGTGGCGACTACGGCGGCTATAAAGACGACCAAGGTACACACCACCTAAACGTATTGGACTTCCAGCGCGATATTCGTACTTGTCCAAAACCAGTTATCGCATCGGTAGCGGGTTGGGCTGTTGGCGGTGGTCACGTTCTGCACATGATGTGTGACCTAACGATTGCAGCTGACAACGCTCAATTTGGTCAAACAGGCCCTAAAGTGGGTTCATTTGATGGCGGTTGGGGTGCATCTTACATGGCTCGCATCGTAGGCCAAAAGAAAGCTCGCGAAATTTGGTTCCTATGTCGTTTCTACAATGCTCAAGAAGCGGTAGACATGGGCCTAGTAAACACAGTTGTACCACTAGCGGATCTAGAGAAAGAAACCGTTCGTTGGTGTCGTGAAGTACTACAGCACAGCCCAATGGCATTGCGCTGCCTGAAAGCTGCATTAAACGCAGATTGTGATGGTCAAGCGGGTCTGCAAGAGCTAGCGGGTAACGCAACGATGATGTTCTACATGACTGATGAAGGCCAAGAAGGTCGTAATGCCTTTAACGAGAAGCGTCGCCCAGACTTCGATAAATTCCCTCGCAACCCATAATCCGTCTAAATGAGGAGCGTGTTAGCTCCTCTGTTCCTTTTTTCCTGAGCGCCTCGCCCTCTGGGAGGCTGGTGGGATTGCTCGTCAGAACGCTCAAATATACGGCATTACATAGGACTTGAATTATGCGTGAAGCGAAAATTTATCGTTATAGCTTGCCCATGGATAGTGGTGTCATCCTACGTAACAACAAGCTAACCGAACGTGTTGGTTATGTTGTTGCGCTTTCCGAAGATGGTAAAACAGGGCTTGGAGAAGTCGCTCCTCTTCCTGGTTTTAGCTTAGAGAGCGCCGAAGATGCGGGTGTTCAGCTACAAGAACAGGCGGAGCGTTGGGTTGCAGAGTTGGATGTGGATTATGCCAATATGTACCCGTCGGTTGCGTTTGGTTTATCGATGGCACTGCTTGAATTAGCTGGTGGCTTACCACAACAAGGTAAATACCAAACAGCGCCACTATGCACTGGCGACCCAGATGAGCTCATTCCAAAGCTGAACGAAATGGAAGGTGAGAAAGTCGCTAAGGTGAAAGTTGGACTTTATGAGCCAATTCGCGATGGCATGCTTGTGAACCTTTTTCTTGAATCAATCCCTCAATTAACGCTTCGACTCGATGCCAATCGCGCTTGGACACCAGAAAAAGCGCAGCAGTTCGCTAAGTACATTGCCCCGTCTCTGCGTCAACGAATCACGTTTCTAGAAGAGCCGTGCCGCTCTCCTGGCGATAGTCTCTCTTTTGCGATTAATACTGGTATTGCTATCGCTTGGGATGAAACATTGCAAGATGCGGTTCGTCGTGAAGATTTCCGTCTTGAAGATCTAACTGGTGTGAAAACGATCATCATCAAACCCACACTCATTGGTTCGGTGGATTTTTGTATTACACTGATAGAGAAAGCGAAGTCACTGGGGATGAAAGCAGTGATTAGCTCGAGCATTGAATCCAGTCTCGGTTTAACTCAATTAGCGCGCTTTGCCCAATGGCAGCTGCCTGATGAAGTTCCAGGCTTGGATACGATTGGCTTATTCAAAGCTCAGCTAGAGCAGGGCTGGCCTAAGTGTGAACTTCCCGTTCTTCCTCTAAAAGACCAGGAGATTGTGTGGCATTCTGCGTAGACAATATTGCGAAGGCGCCATGGAAATATTGGGCTCAAACGAGCCCTTTTTCTATTGCACTCAAGACATCAACAGAAGTATTAAACTGGCAACAACTCTCGAAGCGTATTGACCAATACACTCACTATTTGAATGACTTGGGTGTAACTCGGGGGGATGTGCTGACTTTGGTTGGCAAGAACCAAGTAGAAACACTGTTGTTTTATCTTGCCTCCAAACAGTTAGGCGCGCTCGCTGCGCTGACCATGGAACAACCACTAGATAAGTTGCAGGGTAAGCTTGCTACACTTTACAGGCCTGATCAAACTCGGTTTATCTGGTTTTCTCAGGAGTGCGCTTCGACCTTTTCTGAACATGATATACAAAAACTCAAGGCAACATTGCTTTCACCGCCTGTAGTATCACAGCAAGAGAGTGATTCGTTGACTGAAGATAGCTATCATCATGACCGGCTCGCTTCAGTAGTATTTACTTCTGGCTCTACAGGGGAGCCTAAAGCTGTGGTTCATACACATCGACAGCATCTTGCGTCTGCAGAGGGCTTGTTGCAGGAGTTCATTTTCACTCAGCAAGATGCTTGGCTATTATCGCTTCCGCTGTATCACGTCTCTGGATTGGCGATTGTCTATCGTTGGCTATATGTCGGAGCAACACTAAAAGTCGGTTCAGGGAAACTTGTTGATGATGTTCAGGGCGTATCACACGCTTCTTTGGTTGCGACTCAGCTCAAACGGTTATTGGATGATGATGCACATTTGTCATTGACACATGTGCTACTGGGCGGCAGCCACGTTGATCACGAGTTGGCACTACGAGCAACAGGGCAAGGCATTGAGACATGGTTAGGTTATGGGATGACGGAGGCGGCCTCTACCGTTACCGCAAAGAGAATTGACAGTACCAGTAATGCTGGGCATGTATTGGAGCACCGTAAGATAAAATTAGTTGACCAACGCATTTTTGTTGGCGGTAAGACATTAGCGGCAGGGTATTTCCATCAAGGACATGTTACCCCATTTCTGGATGAGAAAGGCTGGTTTGACAGCAAGGATCTTGGCGAGTGGCAAGGTGATGAATTAAAGATAATCGGCCGTGCCGACAATCAGTTTATCTCTGGTGGTGAGAATATCCATTGTGAAGAGATTGAAGCCGCTTTGAACCAAATTGATGGTGTAGTGCAGAGTATAGTGGTTCCAGTCGAAGACGCGGAGTTTGGTCATAGACCAGTAGCTGTGATTCAGACCAATGGATTGCGCAGCAAGTCGGAGTATGACCAGCACTTGCAATCAAAGTTAGAGAAGTTTAAATGGCCAGTGGGATACCATGTAATGCCAGAAACTCTACTAGAAGGTGGGATCAAAATTTCACGTAAGGCCGTGAAAGAGTGGCTGTTGTCATCACTTCAGCATTAGTCAATTTTGCTATGTATTAGTCATAAAGAGAATTTCGTATCCTTATAACTCTGAATCATAATTATGCTTCTTCGTGGAGAGAAAATGCATAAGGTTCAGGATGGCAAAGCTAGTTTTAATTGCGGCAGTAGCACTACAAATTGGTATCGCGATAAGTAGTGAAGGGCTAGCCCGCTCTCTTGCAGAGCTAACGGCATTTTTGATCGCTATTGCGTTGGTCGTTATATACAAAAATAGCAAACGGGAAATGCCGTCCCCTCAACGCGATAAGCAGACCACCAATATCTAAAACAGTAACCAACTTAGAGAAGTGGTCGAAATTAACACCCACAGAGTCACACCAAACAACAGTGGCTTAGCTCCAGCAGACTTTAGTTTTGAAATTGAAATGCTACAACCTATCAAGAACAGACATACAACCAACGCTTGCTTTGCTCCAATGAAAATGCCGTGATAGACCATTTCAAATTGAGGAAATAAGTCGCTAAACGCGATAGCTGCACAGTACCAAAAAATGAAATAAGGGATAGCTAGTTTTTTCTTTCCATTCTCTTTTTGGCCTCTTGAAAAGATGACGGCACTGATCAAAGCAACAGGAATGATCCATAAAGCGCGCGCGAGTTTCAATGTTGTTGCCGTCGTTAGTGCTTCTTCCCCATAGGCCGAGGCAGCCCCGACAACAGAAGATGTGTCATGAATGGAAATCGCAGCCCATGTGCCAAACGTGTGTTGATCTAGCCCTAAAGCATGTCCAATCACAGGAAACACAAAGAGTGCAATGGAGTTCAGGACAAATACCGTTGCCAGTGCTAATCCAATCTGCTCGTCTTTCGCTTTAATGGCCGGTGCCACAGCAGCAATTGCGCTACCACCACAAATTGCAGTACCTGATGAGATTAAGTAAGCGGTTACTCGCTCCAATTTAATTACCCTGGCAATGAGAGTGCCCATGATCAGTGTGCCTGTAATAGTGGCGATGATCAGGCCGATACCATCCGATGTGACTGCAAGTGCTTGCTCAAAGTTGATGCCAAAGCCTAAGCCAATAATCGAGTAAGACAGCAGCTTTTTAGTAAAAGAAGCGATGGGCAGCTCGGAAGGCACAAAACCAAAACTTGCGAGTAGAAAACCGATAACTAGAGCAATGGGAGAGGAGGCAAGAGGGGTTAGACAAAAAAGTAACGCCAATCCAAACAGGAGGTAGTTTCTATTCAAGGTTTTTATTCGCTGTTGTGAATGAAAGGGAGAGTATATCGCACTGGGTGTGGTCAGTTTGTCTTAATGATTTGAACACATGTTCAGTTATCCTAAACATGTGTTCAAGTGTATTTATCGCCAGTCGCCTCTAAGTTGATGCACTTTATCGAACATTGTTTTTGCCGTTGCTTCATTTGGTGGCACCGGTTGTCCTGCCTCAATTTCTAGCTTTGACCAAAATCGAGTCGGTAAGCCACAGCATGCGCGACCTTTTGCGCGGCTGAAATAGCTTCCCCATAAGCCTTTAAGTGCAACAGGTATGACGGGTACTGGGCTACGACGTAGAATGATATCAATACCGCGCATGAATTCATTCATTTCACCATCTGAAGTTAATCTTCCTTCAGGGAAAATACAGACGATATGACCTTCGCTTAGCGCAGCTTCCACATCGTTAAATGCACGTCTGATAGAGCTTCTGTTACTCGCTGAAATTGGAATTACCCCAGTTCGACGTAAAAAGCGCCTTAATGGAGGTAGGTTGGCGTAATCTTCCTCCATCACAAAACGAATCAACCTTGGGCATACGGCACTAAGTAGCAATGCATCCATGTAGCTTACATGATTACATACAATCAATGCCCCACCATGCTCGGGTAGGTTGTGTAGATTCTTATGCTTAACTCGATAGATGGTGTGCGTAAGCATCCACATGACAAAGCGAACTACAAAAATAGGAATTTGCAAAAAGATGTAAGCGGCGACTAAGAAATTTAAAACGGCTAACAATGCAAACAGCTGAGGAATTGTCATCTTGATTACACTTAGGCACACAATACCTAAGACAGCGCTGCCGACCATAAACAGAGAGTTAAAAATGTTGAGCCCTGCGATGACTTGAGCACGTTCGGTTTCCTTTGCTCGATGCTGCATTAATGCGTAAAGAGGCACGATAAACAAACCGCCCGAAGCGCCAATCATCAATAGGTAGAAAAATAATGGCCAAAAAGGCTCATATCTAAAGAAGTCTACAAAGTTATGGAAAGTAGGTAGATCATTGGGAATGGAAGTGGCCATTAGGTACCCAAATACCGTAATGCCAAAGGCACCAATTGGCACAATACCGACTTCGATACGATGGTTTGAGATCCAATTGCAAAGTAGCGACCCTAGCGCGATACCAATGGAAAATAGAGCGAGCAAGAAAGACACCGCACTCTCGGTGCCATTTAGGTAAATCTTAGTGAAATTCGGAAATTGTGTTAGATATGCGGCGCCTAAAAACCAAAACCAGCTTATTGCCATTATGCATTGAAAAACAACTCGATCGGATTTGGCGATAGAGAGCGTGTGTTTGGTTTGCTTGTATGGTTGCCAACGAAAAGAGAGATTGGGCGCGCTGGCTGCAGCAAAGGGGATTGAGCGGCTCGACAAGTAGCCTAACAATGCGAAGATCACGACACAAAATGCGGCAAGGTATTTTGCGTTGTCTGCAGAGGCTATAATCCCAGCGCCTAAGGTGCCAATAAGGATGGCGATAAAGGTACCTGCTTCAACAAGAGCGTTGCCGGGCACTAACTCTTTAGCATTTAACTTTTGAGGCAAAAGGGCATATTTAACTGGGCCAAAAAATGCTGACTGTGTGCCCATTAAAAACAGTAGCAATAAAAGCACACCATAACTTTCGGTTATGAATCCGATGGCACCCAAGAGCATGATGGCTATTTCAAATAGTTTAACCTTACGAATAAACCATGACTTTTCATATTTGTCGGCTAATACGCCAGCGGAAGCAGAGAACAGAAAGAACGGTAGAATGAACAAGCCTGCCGCAAGGTTGATGAACAAATTGCTCGAAATAGGTAGTGCACTGGAGCCAGCGAATGCGACAAATAACAGCAAAACGTTTTTAAAAATATTGTCGTTGAAAGCGCCAAAAAACTGAGTAATGAAATAGGGCAGGAACTTTCTCTGCGTAAGTAAGGACGGCTGTCTGTCGGATGACATGGATAATCCTTTGTTACCAGTTCGTGAGGTAGTTGGAAAGAAGATTACTGATCAATTCTTTGCCATCAATTGGTTCACTAGAGAAAAACTTATCATCAACACTGAGTAAAGTAATGCCATGTACGCCAGACCAAAGGACTCGACTCGCTTGAATCACTTCGGATTCAGTACGATGTGGTGCGATTTGAGCCAATAGTGACTCTAGCATTCCCGTCATACCATCGATACGTTTGGCATGCCATTCCGGAAGTTCTGCTCCATTCATGTTGTGTTCGAACACTAACTGCCAACGGTATGGGTGTTTTTGAGCAAAATCGTGGTAGCAATAAGCGAGTTCAAAAAGCGCTTGATGGGAGTCTTTGCTGTCATTAGTTGCTTTGCGTGCTTCTTGAGATAACTCATCTAAAGTTTGAGCGACAACATGAAGCAACAACAAATTATAATTACCAAAAACATTTACCAATGTGCTTGGCACGTAACCAATCATGTTAGCGATTTTACGAAGACTGAGTTCGTGGTAAGAATTCTCATCTAAAAAGTTTTTGACCGTTGTTAACGTCAAATTCACTAACTCTTCTCGGGTGTGATCGTTTCTGCGTGCCATATTCTCAAACTACTTTATTGAACATCGTTCAATATGATAGTCAGCTACCTATTAACCGTCAACAAGGCAATGTGTCCAAGTGCCCTCAAGGTGTAGGATTCTGAGCTGTGTCACTGATTCTAATTCAAGTAAAACAATCTGGAGTATTAGTGAACTTATTCCATACTTTTTTTACATTGATCAAGCGCCTTCAGCTGAATTGTAAGCAGTGTGAGCAGTCTGCATTTTTGGCAATATTCTGATACATGTCAGCTTCTATAAGCTATTTTCATCAATCGGTATACAGAGTATGATGACTTAAAAATCATCTTTGGCGTGCTACTGTTTGAAACAACGATTGTTTCGTCTTGAAAATGGGGCACTATCTTAGATAGCTAACTTTAAGGATAACGATGAAACGTTTATTTTCTATTGTTGCTTTGTTGATGTTTACTGTTGCTGTAACGCCTATCGCGGAAGCGAAGAAGTTTGGTGGCAGTAAGTCTTTCGGTAAGAGCTACAAAACCGCACCAGCACCGAAACAACAGCAACAAAACACCAATACGGTCGGTAAAGATCAGACGACAAAGTCTTCAAGTAAGAAAGGCCTTATGGGTGGTCTGCTAGGCGGACTTCTTGCTGGTGGTCTACTTGCTGCATTCTTTGGCGGTGCTTTTGAAGGTATCCAGTTTATGGATATCCTAATTATTGGTTTGATTGCCTTTGTCATCTTTAAACTAATGCGCGGTATGCTAGGTGCGAAGCAGGGCAGTATGAACCAGCATCGTCAACAGCCTGCATTTGGTGGCAACGCGTCTAAGTTTGAGCAACCAAACATGCAAAACTTTGAGCAACAACCAAACACAAATAATGGTGGCTTTGGTGGTTTTGGCGCTCAAACAGACGTACCACATAACTACCCACCGGGTTTTGACCAAGCAGCGTTCATTAATGGTTCTCGTGAACACTATCGAATCCTGCAAGGTGCGTGGAATCACAACCAGTTAGAAACTATTGAAGAATATGTTTCTCCAAGCTTGTTTGAAGACCTAAAAGCAGAGCGCGCGAAGCTCGACGGTGAGCAGCATACTGACGTAATGTACGTTGATGCGGAGATCGTCCGTGCTGATTACGATGCAAATAAAGCACAGCTTAGTCTGCAGTTTAGCGGTCGTTACCGTGACACAGTAGAAGGTGTTGAAGAAGAAATCGAAGATATCTGGCACCTAGAGCGTGACTTGACTGCGCCTAATGCGCCATGGTTAATCGTTGGCATTCAAGGCTAGTCACCTTTAAACCAATTTAGTCACTAGTAAAAATCCCGCATCCCCTGCGGGATTTTTTGTATCTATCATTTATATTTCTTGTACGTGTTTTTATACAAACATCACTAATTGAGTCCGCTTGATAACTTTTGCTCTAATTTTGCGAGCCCACTTTTTCTAGTAAGTCCTAAAGTGTTTTCCTATTTATATTGAACATTCATATTAAGGCCATACGAACTAACAAAATCAAAATAGCTAGTACATTGTTTGTAGGGTAAAGATCTGCTCCTCAGCCTTTTGTTTGTGGAGTTTCACATGGGGTTGGTTGCTTTAGTGAGATTGAGTATAGGTTATACCAATCGTAGTAAATAACTGGTCATTCTAGCTTGTTAAAATACTCGATAACTGCGTTGCAATTTTTGATTGTAGAATAACTACTTATCG
>NZ_JAWOTF010000043.1:0-12587 GCF_033338735.1 Vibrio sp. Vb1127
AACTACTTTCTTGAACAAATCGAGCAAAATCATCTCCTAGAGCATAACGCCCTGTTAAGGTGTGAGCAACGCAATACAAAAGCCGCCGCATACCACCGTAAACACTAAAACCAACGCATAGTAAAAATGCCATGCGTTGCGAATCACTCTTAAACAGATTGTTAGGAGATTGCTCTCGACATGCTGTAAAATCTATCATCAGCGTTATCAACCACAAACCCAACCCTTTCATAGAGATGGAAAGCTGGGCTAATTTTAAATACACGTAACCTAAGTCGATTAGCGCCTGATTCAATTGCCAACCTTTCACATTCAGAAAGTGCTAACGCACCAATACCTTGATTTTGGTATTTCTCGCTGACTTGCAAGTCACGGACATAACAACCATCGTTATCAAATGCTAAACGAATTGCCCCAGCAACCTCACCATTAAACAAGATATCGAAATTAGTTAAATCATGGATTTGTTCTTCGATTTTTGAGCAATCCCAATCAACAGAATAATGCTCGTAGTATGAGCGCATATTTACGTAAGTAATCTTAGCCGAAGCTGATAAATCTTCTGTTAGTTGATACGAAACCATTGGATCTCCTAACGCCCTGTTAAGGTGTGAGCAACGCAATACCGATGCTCCCGCATACCACCTTAAACACTAAACGCAACGCATAGCAAAAATGCCAAGCGTTGCGAATCACTCTTAAACAGATTGTTATGTAGCTATTCGCCATTACCCAAATCAAAAAGGTTTATACCACCAGAACTATCTAGACTGGTATTCGTCACTTTACTATTAGGTTCTACATTTACTTCTGCATATAGTAAGTAGCTTTCAAATGATGGGACTTCAGATACGTTAAATAGGATCTTTCCAACAGACTTTTGAAAATCCAACAAGTCGCCTAGATCTTCATGTAGTTCCAAAGCCAACTCTTTACTGTATGGCAACAACATGCCATAAGAAATTGACTTATAGAATCGGTCATTGCTGCGATTAATCTGGTTCAATACCCAACTAATCTCATGAAACGAATAGGTGTTCTTTTTCCCAAATTTAGCACACAGCTTAGGAGCTACATCTTTAGCCACTGACTGAACATAAGCCTTTTTATTCATGAACTTAAGCATATCTATCCTCCTTGCTACATAACGCCCTGTTAAGGTGTGAGCAACGCAATACTGAAGCCCCTGCATACCACCTTAAACACAAAACGCAACGCATAGCAAAAGTGCCAAGCGTTGCGAATCACTCTTAAACAGATTGTTATGTCACTTAATTTACAAAAACTATTTTGTCTTCAGTATCGATATCAAGCGCTCTATATAACATCTTGTGTACCTTTAAATGACTAGATCTCTTTACTTCACCCTTACTAACACTAGACTGATCTATGTAAGACCATAAGAATGTGTCTAAAGAACTGACCTTAACACCAACAGCGCCAACACGATATAAACACTGAAGTAACGCATATAACACATCAGATTCTTTTACAGCCTTACCTTCGAAGTAAGAATGTACAATTTTCACGCACGGGTCATTGTTTTTTGTATCACTCAAGGACATGACTACATCATTTAAACGTTCTTGGTTTATAGAAGAACGAGAAAATGTTGCAGGTAACCCTCTGAGTAGCTCAGCAGTCTCTTCAAAAGATGGATACATTTCACCCCATTCTTCTTTTAAGGACTTTAAACGTTTCTCTGAATAGTTAGCTTCAGCAGCTATTAGTGCCCTCCAAGATACACGGTCTCGTTCTGAAGCAATATTAAAGGTTTCATTTACAAACTGGAGAATATCCCGTGGTCTTCGGAGCGTACGTTCTAATATAAAATCCATAGCGGTTTGTCCGCCGCCTTTCTTTGGTTTAGGGAAAATATGCTCTAACTTAACTGTGTCTTTAGTATATTGGCTTTTAAAGACCTCGTTTATCCTCAGCTCAACCAGTTTAGTTAATTCTTCGTTACTCCATTTAAGTTCAAGCATGTAAGATTCGTATTTTTCTTCTTGAAACCCAGAATCTCTAGTTTGGTCATAAACCAAATCTAATAGGTCTTTTCGTAATGCGGCTATAATTTTAACCGTTTCGATCTTACGGAATGACTTAACTTCTTCGATTAAAGCTCTAATGAATCGACACCTTGTAGAAGTATTAGCCCAATTTTCATCCAACTGATCAATTACGATATAAAATTTTTTTTGCGTATCATCAAAGGAATATTGTGCGAGCAATTCCAGAACTTCGTTTAGTTTTTTTATTTGTAAGCCATTAACAACCTGACTTGCTCGTTGCTTAATCTCCGTTCTTTCTTGCTCTGATAGTTTTTCGACACCATCGAGACTTAAAGACACACCCGAATATTTTGCTCCAATTGAAGCTTTAGTATCATTTTCTAGCTTCGACGTAATTTCGCGAAGGTGTTCATCTGTATCTAACCAGAATTTATCTCCCCACTCATTGAAATACTCTATAGCTTTTTTCTTTGCCTTATCTCTTCGAAGCCAAGAAAAAATGCCATCAGTAAAACGCTGTCCATCTTGCTCATTTTTAATGTCATATCTGAGCTTTAGTATTTCTACAACAAGTAGATGACGCCATAGTAGCTTATAAAACAAATCTAATTTTATATCCAAAGCATCGAAAAACTTGATTATATCCGAGTACTCCAAAAATCGGACTGAAATGTCATTAGGATCTAACCTTGCACAGTGGTCTGTACTTGTTTCAATTTTATGAATTAAAGCACTTTTTCCTGAGCCAGTTCTCCCAAGAATAACTGCTGCGGGGTTACTGACGTCCAATAATTCATCAAGGTCTCCCTTATCTACAAAACACTTGTCTAGTAAAGAACTATCTGTTTCAGCATCTAACGCACCAACCTTCAAGTTTCGTGTAATTTTAATTCCTAAATCACTCATCTAAGCCTTCCTATGTGCACACGCGTATAAATATACACTGATGCTCATATTCATTCTGTGAGCGAGTTATTGAGTTGAATAAGTGACATAACGCCCTGTTAAGGTGTGAGCAACGCAATACCGATGCTGCCGCATGCCACCTTAAACACTTAAACCACCGCATAGTAAAAATGCCACGCGTTGCGAATCACTCTTAAACAGTTTGTTATAGCGCTTTGCCGTTTACAAGTGACCAATGATGAGGCATTAATTCTCGTATAGTTTTGAAAACCAATGCATTCTCTGGAGTCGTAATTGCTGCTTTGACATCCCCACCCCAATGGACAAGGCGCTCTTGGCAAACTCCGCATGGTGACAAGATTAGAAATTCATCGTTCTCGCTCTCGCGACACAAGCATAATGAGTGGGTCACTCGCTCATTGAGTTTGTGAGCCTCTAAATACGCTCCCACTTCCATGCATAGTGAAAGAGTATCGTTTTTAGTATCAGGAGCAATGCTTGTTAATATTTTTCCTGACTCTGTTCTAACAGCCGCAGCTCCACCCCAACCAGAAGGATATCGCATATTTACTAGTTCTATTGCTGCTTGATAGAGCTCTTTTTCGATATTATCCATGACCATCCATATTCAATTTTATCGAGCGCTATAACGCCCTGTTAAGGTGTGAGCAACGCAATACCAAAGCCGCCGCATACCACCTTAAACACCAAACACAACGCATAGTAAAAATGCCACGCGTTGCGAATCACTCTTAAACAGTTTGTTATGCAACTGGAACCCCGTCAAAACAGATTACTGCATAAAGATAACGACCTTCTTGAGTAGACGCCCAAATTTCGCCGTTTTTCCCAAGAGATTTTTTTGCATAACCATGTTCTGAAAGCCACTGAAGTGACTCTTTAACTTGAACTCGAGTCAAACTAGTTTCTTTTGATATTCCTGAAACATAGCGCCACGTATATTCGTGGCTTTGTAAAGACTCTAAAACAGATTTAGCATTGTCAGGGACTAGACTAACATTAGGTACCTGAGATTCGGTTTCGTCAAAAAAATCAGTAGGAGCTTCTATTTCCTTTTCTAATACCGCTTTGATCTGCTCTTCTCTAAGTTGTGCTTCAACACCAGCTGCTTTAAAACTTTTGAATTTATCCAGATTCGCGAATACTAAACCGAGAAATCCTGCTGCAATGGTTAATCCCATTTCGGCAGGCTTACTATTGTAGCCAAAGTAAATAGAAACCCCGAGTAAGACGAAAGCAGATACCATTTCCAAAACTTTATTTGATTCAATCTTCATTGCTTGATGACCTACTCCGATTTCAATTAAGTTGCATAACGCCCTGTTAAGGTGTGAGCAACGCAATACCGAAGCTCTCGCATACCACCTTAAACACTAAAACCAACGCATAGCAAAAATGCTACGCGTTGCGAATCACTCTTAAACAGTTTGTTATGCCTTTGACTGATAGGTCGCTTTTGATATGTATTCTGCCACACCTAAAATGCAAAAAACGCCACCTATGGTTGTAATATTGCACGCGCCCTCTTTTGCACAATCAGAAAGGTTTTTATTAAACCAAGTTCTTGTTAAGTAGCCTGATTCTCTTAAATGTGAATAAGCCAGTTGGAATTCTGATAGCGTCACTCCTTTTTCATAAGAAGGGGCTTTCTCCGAATGAGAGGGAATACGATAGATCAACGCTTCTTCACCTCTTCGCCTACCAATACCTTTGATTACGAAGTCTGCTTTCGCTTCTGGTTTCGGAATAACTCGACCAACTTCTTTAGCTAACTCTCGGATGGACTTTTCCATTTTTCCTCCTGAGGCATAACGCCCTGCTAAGGGGTGAGCAACGCAATACCTAAGCCGCTGCATACCACCTTAATCACTAAATTCAACGCATAGTAAAAATGCCACGCGTTGCGAATCCCTCTTGAGCAGTTTGTTAGTCGCGAGGCACCGAGCGACAATTTTAAGCCGAACTAAACTTTGCGAACAACAAACTTTATGTGCTTTGATGCATTCAAGTCAGGCGTAGTCTCATAGCGGCTACTCAATGAAACCACTTGGAATTAACAACGCCGCAGAAAACGGACTGACAACACCAAAAAGAGCCTTTGGAAAGCCAATCTCACAGTGCGGACTTTCAACAAAGTCACTGAAATCACGTGGAACTTACAACACCAGAGAAAACGTCATTTCAGCGAGTAAATCGGCTTTTGTACCCAACAAACTCACCGAGCAGAGTTGCAACCAAAAACAGACTCTCGATTGCCCTGTTCTGTCAGCACCAAAGAACAAAACAACCGCTTGGACACTTGCCAAGCTTTGGGCTTAAAACAGCAGAAACTGAGTTTTGACCATCGACGATGAATCTGTATACCAAACAAACAGCTGCCAAATTTTGAGCTAAAAAACATGATTTTGATTGCTAGCTTTTTCTAGCGACTAACGCCCTGTTAAGGGGTGAGCAACGCAATACCGATGCCACCGCATAACGCCTTAAACACATAAGCAAACGCATAGTAAAAATGCCACGCGTTGCGAATCCCTCTTGAACAGTTTGTTATATTTAACTTACGCTGGGTAAAACTTTCGAAGCAAAATACAAGAGGTAACTTCCAAGGCTTAACAATAATATACACGTTGCCCATTTGACTCCATTGTATAACCGCTCGCCGGTTTTTATTCTAGTCCACTCTCGTTTTAGCAACTGTTGGGTTACAACTGTTAATGCCTCTTCTGCAATTGTAACATCGTCGAGCGTGTAATCGGTAACTTGCCCGGAAACATAAGAGTACAGATAATCTAACTTAACAAGAAAGTCTGTATCTTCCTTTGGGTTCACTCTCATCCGAATAAGCGAGTAAGCTTCTTGCAACTCTTGAATTAACTCTAGGTTTTCGTTAATAAACTTGTTAAATACAGTTATTTCATCTTTCTCTATGTACACGATCATTGATGTAAAAACGCTAACTTTACTTATAAATCTAGCTACCTCTTCTCTTAATTGAGATATCGATTCGTGCCTAAATTCCGTTGTTTTCTGATCTTTAGCTATCAACATGCTGGTAAATGAGAAGTAACCAGCCACTAAGGCTGCCATAATTGCACCTATTGCGACATAAATTGTCACTGGAATATCCATCTCAACCTCGATTAAATATAACGCCCTGCTAAGGGGTGAGCAACGCAATACCGAAGCCGCCGCATACCACCTTAATAACAAAAATCAACGCATAGTAAAAATGCCACGCGTTGCGAATCCCTCTTGAGCAGTTTGTTAGTCGCGAGGCACCGAGCGACAATTTTAAGCCAAACTAAACTTTGCGAACAACAAACTTTATGTACTTTGACGCACTTAAGCCAGGCGTAGTCTCAAAGCGGCTATTCAATGAAACCACTTGGAACAAACAACGCCGTAGAAAACGAACTGACAACACCAAAAGGCGCTTTTGGAAAGCTAATCTCACAGTGCGGACTTTCAACGAAGTCACTGAAACCACGTGGAATTTACAACACCAGAGAAAACGTCATTTCAGCAAATAAATCGGCTTTTGTACCGATAAACTCACCAAGCGGAGTTGCAACCAAAAACAAACTCTCGATTGCCCTACTCTGTAAGCACCAAAGAACAAAACAGCCGCTAGGACAGGCACAAAATTTTGGACTTAAAACAGCTAGAACTAAGCTCTGATGATCGACGATTAATCGGTGTACCAAGAAAACAGCTGCTAAATTTTAAGCTCAGAAACATGATTTTGATTGCTAGCTTTTTCTGGCGACTAACGCCCTGTTAAGGGGTGAGCAACGCAATACTGAAGCCGCCGCATACCACCTTAAACACTAAAACCAACGCATAGTGAAAATGCCACGCGTTGCGAATCCCTCTTGAACAGTTTGTTATGAGCGTGTTCAGGTGACACTCTTACTATATTGATATGACTGACTAGAACCATAATCGATCAACTTTGCTTTTCGGAAGCCATTTTTCTCGTAAAACCGCTGTGCGGCAGTGCTGAATGTTGGTGTTTCCAGCTCTATAACGGTTCCGGGGCGAGCTATCTCCAAAAGAAAATCGAGGGCAAATGTACCAATCCCCAGACCTTGATGAGTTGGTGCTACAAAAAGCCTTAATAGCTTGAGGCTGTCCTGCTCCACTGAAAAGTAAAACCCACCAACAACATCGCTTTTATGCTTAATCACATAATATGAGTAGCGCTTCATTGCCTTGAGTTGATACTCATGGTCATCATAGCCAGGTGGACCTGAACCGCAGAGCTTTTGATCAGTTGAGAATGCTGAGACCTGAATATCTAGAAGTGCTTCAATGTCACTTTTACTCGCTTTTTCAATCGAATTCATTGATAAACCTCTTAGCTCATAACGCCCTGTTAAGGTGTGAGCAACGCAATACCGAAGCCACCGCATACCACCTTAAACACTAAACACAACGCATAGTGAAAATGCCACTCGTTGCGAATCACTCTTGAACAGTTTGTTAGCAGTATGATAGTACGCCTAAACTGTTCTTATTAGCTGTTTTTTCGCTATCAAAGCAATCCTTAAACTTCTTAGCAAGCTTAATGTTAGATGGGTCCATGAGAGCGTTGAAAGCAACTTTAAACAAAATGGAACTAATTAAGATGAAGCCAGAAAAATAAACAATGTTGTAAGTAATAAATTGTACTTTTAACAACCCATCAGATAATAGATTTAGAGCCATAACCAATGAAATACCACCGAAGAATGCGGACGTGTAATACTTAAAAGCGTTTATCAATTGACGCTTGTACCTTTCAACACATACAGCTCTTTTCGAATCAAATTTGGGGGGCAGTGAAAAGCTACGGTGACTAAAGTCTAAATATTTATATGAGGCTTTATATAGATTGAACAACTCTTGCCTTTTGGAGTGTTCCATTATCACCATAGCTTCGGCATATGGAATATGAACTTTGTAAGTATGCTCGAGTAGCTTTTCGACAACATAAATGCTTCCAATGCTGTCTCGATCTTTCATGCAACTTTGCAGTAGCTCAAGCTGTTTAATTTTATACACCCGGCTTGAGTCTAAGACCGTATGCAAAAACTGAATGATTATTATTAGCCCCAGTATTGCCGAACCAGGTTTGACCAAATCACTTAAGAAGCTTGCTACCTCGGATGCTTCCATCATTTCCTCACTTTAATCTTACTGCTAACGCCCTGTTAAGGTGTGAGCGACGCAATACCGATGCCGCCGCATACCACCTTAAACACTAAACGCAGCGCATAGTGAAAATGCCACGCGTTGCGAATCACTCTTAAACAGTTTGTTAGTTCTTTGACCCACTGAGTGCCTGAGGTTTATAGCCTAGTGAATCCAAATCAACACCTTGCTCTAAAAGGAGTTTTTCAAACAATGGTAATAGTGGTCCAAGGTTTTCATTTAACGTGTCACGAACCGTATCAACAACTACTTGGGTACCACGCTCGATTTCTATATTGATAAAGTCACCACTGGCTTTTGATTCGAAAACCGTCATTCTACGAGTCTCAGGAATAAGCCAAACTTCAAACCAACCTTCATGCTTATTTACGTCAGCTACAGTCAAGCTCGCTCCATTTAGAGCTATATAACCTTTAGGGAAAACGTATCTTTTCCAAGCATCAGGGAGTGCTAAGCGAACACAATAGTTATCCTCAATTTGTTTTACGTCGACGATAGCTACATTAAAGTCCACATGACCAGATAGCGGGTGACCGCCAATTTCTGCCCCATCTTTTGCGGCTCTCTCAGCGTTAACTAATTGGGATGAGCAATACTTACTCAGAGTTGTTATCAAGAGGCTTTGCAGCATTACGTCGAACTTAACACGAACATCTGACTGTATTTCAGTGACTGTCAGACACACACCGTCAATAGCAATGCTTGCCCCAATTTCTAGATCAGTACAAAACCCTTTAGGGAAGTCGATAACAAAAGTTCTAATCCCTCTTTGATCTGTCACATCAACAATTTCGGCTACCGCCTGAACTATGCCTGTAAACATACTTACTCCACTGATAGTTAAAACAACTTTGAGAACTAACGCCGCATTAAGGTGCGAACAACGCTAAAACCCCAACCTAAACTACTGCACCTTAAACACTAAAACCAAGTTTAAACTGAAATCGCCAAGCGTTGTGAGTCACTCTTAAATGCTTTGTTAGGCGCTTCACGCAAATAGTTTAAATTGGATTTTAAAAAACACCTTTTGGGAAAAGAAAAACACGTAACCCATTGAATTTTATTAAAACCCAAATGCTAAAGCGGCTAAGTTTCTGAAACCCACTGCAACCAAAACACCAAAGAAATTGGCTTTTCAGCGCATAAAAGTGGAATTTGGAAAAACTAACTTCCAGAGCAAAGTTTCAGTCAATAAACGTATTTCGAAGACAGATAGAATTGAAGCGATTTGAACCAAAGGGACTAACAATAAACCGGCTACAAAACCCAATGAGGCAACCCGCAGACTTTGACATGTTTTACGGATTGAGTAATTCAAGAACTTGAGAAGACGAAGCCAAATTGCCGAAAAACTGGAACAAATAGCCAAAGAGAAATTAGAGATTTGAACCAAGAAATTTCTTACTGCGCCTAACGCCTTGTTAAGGTGTGAGGCACGCAATACCGAAGGTTCCGCATAACACCTTAACTACTAAAGCCAACGCATAGTAAAAATGCCACGCGTGCCGAATCACACTTGAACAATTTGTTATGTTCACGGCTACTCTAAATCAACGGTAAGGTTAATATCTTTAAACTGCTCGAACTCTTGCGGACTTAGACTTAATAAAAATTCGAATGGGGAGCTGTTCTTTACTGCTTTTTCGACCGCGTTATCAAACGAGCGAAGCCCACTAGTTTTTAGCACCGAGAATTCGGTAACCTCAGCTTTATCATTAAGTTTGAAGTTTACACGGACATCGTACCCTAGATACTCATCTTGCTGGTTCAATTCATCTTGTATTCGAACTTTCATCAAGGATGCATTGTGAACTAGTCTAGCCTCTGGCGAATCATTGAAACCAACACACCCAGCAATAAACATTGATATTAATGCAATAAAAATTGCGTTTTTCATTATTAACGTTCCTTGAACATAACGCCTTGTTAAGGTGTGAGGCACGCAATACCTAAGCTTCCGCATACCACCTTAACCACTAGAACTAACGCATAGTAAAAATGCCACGCGTGCCGAATCACTCTTGAACAATTTGTTATGTAGCCGACTTTCAGGTTAGTGCTTTCTGTCCAATTTGGATCTTGGGCTCAATACCAGCTTTGCGATACAAAGCTAGAGCTGATTCATTGAAAGAATATACTTCTAACCACAGCTCTTCTCCGCCGTTAGAAATAGCCCGTTCCTCAAATGCCTCTATTAGCGCCACTCCAACACCTTGACTCCTAAAGCATGAATCCACTACAATCTGTTCAACGTTTGCGATCTTTCGCTCTTTGAGAGTCCAAGACTTACGAACCCATAGCTCACCAAAAACAAAACCTACTAACTGCCCTTTGCTTTCGGCTACCAGAAAAATCGAGCTTTCACTTTTGATTATCTTGTGTAGGTCTATTTTTTGTTCAATTTCTTCCGGTGATAAAAAGTCATCAGGTAAATTTGCTTGATGATACTCATTAAGCTGAAACTGTAGTTTCTTGATAACACTGATATCTTCAATGCGAGCTTGCCGAATATTTAACATATATAAATCCTTTTAACTTACCGTCCTCTCGCGGCTACATAACGCCGCGTTAAGTAGTGAGCAACGCCAACCACCTAACCTAAACCTATACACCGAAAACACTTAACCAAACTTAAAATACAAAATGCCAAGCGTTGGGAATCTGCCTTAAACGCCTTGTTATGCGAATTTGCACGCATAAGCCAACTTGGCCCAATGCAGACTACCTTAAGCACGAAAAACCACAAACAAACCAAACACTTTCTGTGATTCAAGAAACAGCAGAGTCACTATGTTACAGCCAAAGTCCCTACAACCACGAAATGCGGCCTTTCATGCTTTTAAACCACCTAACTTCGCAGCGACGAACATTCAACAAATACTAACCATCGATAGTCTTGCTCTTTCCACACTTTGAGCCAGTGGGACTCACCACAAACCAGCACTGAAAACCAATGAGGCAACCTGTGAACCTGGCATGTTTTACGGCCTGAGAGATTCAAGAAATGGAGCCGATAATGCTGAGTTGCCGACACCGAAAAATGGATGGCCAAAGAGAGCGAGAAAGGGACATGAGATAATTTGCCTTCCTAGTCGCATAACGCCTTGTTAAGGGGTGAGCAACGCAATACCGATGCCGCCGCATGCCACCTTAAACACCAAAACCAACGCATCGTAAAAATGCCACGCGTTGCGAATCCCTCTTGAACAATTTGTTATGCCTTTTCATCCACGGACTCTACCTGCGTATTTAAAATTTGACGCATCATTATTAGACAGAACTTCACTCCGTTTTCTTCTGAAAGCATATCCTTTAAGTAGATTCTATTTTCGCCATACTCTAACGGGAAGTTTATGCTCATGTAAGTCATTCGCTTTTTCTCGGACTCCCAGAACCGATATTTAACCTCTTTAGAGCCAACGTGTTTTTTGAGAAACTTGTCGATCGTTAGCCCCTCTCGTTGCCAATTTACTAAGACTTTACTAACCCAAACATCATCCCATGTATCGAAAAAGGGAAAGTGAGCCAATACATTGCGAACAAACTTAAACATAGGACCACCAATTTCCGACTCCATTGGAGGACGTGTAACTTTCAAATCTTTAAGGACATATTGGAATGGTTCATATGACAAGATTTCAGCGTAAACAGCAAAAACACTCGATACTCTGCTAAACCTATAGCGAGAGTCTTTATCCCAGAAGTCATCAGCCATGACCTCATCAAAAAGGTCATAAAATCGGTTGTATCCTAAGCTAAGAAATTGCTTTTCGGCTCTGGTTGGTCTTAATTCCATTATCTATTTTTCCTGATGAACCCGGAAGCATAACGCCCTGCTAAGGGGTGAGCAACGCAATACCTAAGCCGCCGCAAACCACCTTAATCACTAAATTCAACGCACAGTAAAAATGCCACGCGTTGCGAATCCCTCTTGAGCAGTTTGTTAGCTGTGTTTTACAACACGAGCTTTGCTCCCAACATACCAAGAGCTGCGATAGCTACCATCGTAAACCAAAGGTAAATCATAAAAGATAGGTATAACGAAAATAAACCTCTCACAGCTTTATCTAAGTTTGCACCTTCATCGTGCTGTAAGAAGTACGCTAGTTCTGCTGTAGGTATTGATCCAGCAAAGCTCTTAAATTTGAACTTTACCATCATCAAGCCCATTGAGACTGGAAGACTAGATACTAATAAAATGATTCCCACCGAAGTCCAGACATTCTCAGGGGAGTCATTACCTAAAACTACTGCTGCCCCGATCAACACTAAAAGCATTCCCAGAAAGCCCTTAAAAGATGACAACAATGAGTCTCTTGTTTTTATATACAGCCAGAATAGCGGCTTATCGAATTTTCTCATTTTTTCCTCAAACAGCTAACGCCCAATTAAGGGGTGAGTAACGCAACACAGATGCCGCTGCAAACCACCTTAATCACTAAAATTAACGCATAG
>NZ_JAWOTF010000044.1:0-12438 GCF_033338735.1 Vibrio sp. Vb1127
ATCAGATGTAAAGCGAGGAAAAGAAACCAATAAAAACAGAAACTTTTAGCCTTTGATGCCAACCCAGTACTAACGCCGCATTAAGGTGTAAGAAAAATAAAATTTAACTCATATATTTCAATACATTAAATACAACAAACAAACACTATTCAATACTTCATGTAGCAAATGTGTATCAAATAAATTGCCTACTCTAGGTACAGAACTAAGGGGACATTTATAACTAAGCTTTAGACATAAGTCTGTTAGACGGTTTTATCCAGATCACCAATCTGGGATGGATATAGTACGTCAAATCATCAGAAGAAAAGCGCAATACCCACCCTAATCTTTTCTAATCTTTTCTAATCTTTTGACTACGATCAAGTTCTCTTATCATCTAGTTCTTGAATGCAACAGCGTCAAAATAATATCATCGTTTTATATACAACAAATTTCACTACTAACAATATTATCATTTCAGGAAGAGTATGCGTTCATTTAATCAGGCATTCAGTAAATCCACTTTAGCACGGTTCCTATACCCAGATGATTTCTACAGGGATAGCAACCTCTCAAACGACGATTATAGAAATAAGCTCTTAGAGCAAGCACTAGAGATTGCAACAAGTAACTTCGAAGGTGGTTCCAACCATGGTTTCTTTTACCAGTCCGATAAGGATAGGCTCAAAGGGAAAAAAACCTATTTTTCATCAAATTTAGAAGAAAAATTAGTACTCCGACGATGCTCATATAACGTAGCGAAAAGCCTTAAAGTAAAGCCCCAGAACCGCCATAAAGTATGTAAAGAGATTAAATCTTTTTTAAGAGAAGGTAGTAGATACAGAATATATAAATTAGATATCAAGTCCTTTTTTGAGTCAATTCTCCTCGAAGATATAAAATCGAAAATTAGAGAAAAGGTTGAAGTATCAACACACACAAAAAATATTTTGATTAGTTACCTATCTAATTTTAGTGGATATCTCCCTAGAGGTTTGGAATTTTCGTCAACAATTGCAGAAGTAATGTTAGATGAATTTGACAAACATATCATGAGAAATAAAGAAGTAATATATTACAATAGATTTGTTGATGATATATTTATTATAACAACCTCATTAGAAGATGGTAATAAATTCTACAAAGACATACAAAACCATCTACCAAATAACGTATACTTTAACTATAATAAGAAAAAAATAATATCCGTAAAAAAAAGAAAAAAAGCCGGAGACAAACCAGAGGGTAATACTGTAGCTAAATTTGATTACCTTGGTTATGAATTTAAAGTTATTGATACTCACATCCCAGGAAAAGGGAGAGGAGATTTAGCCATATTTAGAGACGTTAAAATTGAAATGTCTAACAGAAAAATTAAATCTTTTAAAACAAAAATATCAAAATCACTAGTTAGCTATAATAAGGACGGTAATTTTGAGTTATTAAAAGCAAGAATTTCCTTTCTAACGAGTAATAGAGACTTGGTTCAAAAGAAAACAAACCACAAGATACCAACAGGAATATACTACAACTTTAGCTTGCTAACTGAAAAATCAGATTCTTTGTGTCAGCTAGACATATCTCTTCAAAAATTTATTTTTGGTTATGATTCTCTGTTTAACACTCAAAAACAAAACAACTTAAACTTATTACAAAAAAGAAATCTTTTAAAATACTCTTTCAAGAAAGGATTCGAAGATAAAATATATAAAAAATACAGCCCAGATAGATTAAAAGAGATAACAAAAATATGGAAATAGTAAGAAAAAAAGTTATTAAGCTAGATAAAAAAGACTACCTAAGAGCATTGCTTACTGACACATCGCCTTCAGACACTCCGCTCATATTCAGCAATGAAGGCTTCTATATCAACTCACACCGCTCACGTAAAAATGGATTAGGAAATCTAGATGTCTTAGTTAAAGAAGTTTATAAAAAATTCATTGACCCATCTCTAGATGATAGCTTAAGCGCTCCAGTTAAGTTTCAAAACAAAAATAAATTCTCATCACCATACAAATACAAAATAGTTAAAAATGAACATAGTTTAAGAACACTATCTCTTGTTCACCCTAGAACCCAATTAAACATGGCGGAATTTTATCGAGACTACAGTTCAGATATAAATTATTTATGCTCAAAAAGCAACTTCTCAAGTAGAGCTCCTGTAAAAATAGCCAACTCATTTACAATAAAAACAAACAAGAGAGAAATTGAAAAATATGACTATAAAAAAATTGATATAGACACTTTAGAGTCAGAGTTATATAAGAAAACTGCATCCTCTTACTTCTCATACAAAGGACATACTAGAATATACAAAGTATATAACTCAGAACGATTCTATGAATTAGAAAAAAGATTTTCAAATATGTGGTTGCTGGATATTGCAAACTGCTTTGATAGTATTTACTCTCACTCAGTATCTTGGGCAGCCAAAGAAAAAGAACATATAAAAGAGCATGTTCAATACTCCAATCAAGTATCTCAGCAGCTTGATACTCTTATGCAGCGGAGCAATAACAATGAGACAAATGGCATTTGTGTTGGTTCTGAATTCAGTCGGGTATTCTCAGAAATTATATTTCAAAGAATAGATATTAACATCGAAAACTTCCTATATAATCGTTTCCAACTTAACAGACCATATGACTACGAAATAATCAGATACGTTGATGACTACATTGTATTTTCAAAAAACAAAGAAACATCAAAAAAAATATTCAACGCAATAAGCGACTACCTAAACGAATATAACCTTTATCTTTCAGAAGAGAAAACAAAAAAATATGAAAGACCATTAATTACAGAAAAATCCTCGATCATCGTCGGAATAAATGAAATATTAAAAGATTTTGATGAGAAAATGTTTCTAACTACGTATAAGGAGGAAAATAAAATATCAAAACCTAGAGAAATATATAGAAAAAGAAGATTCAAAAATACTTTTATTGACAAAATCAAAAAACTTTGCAAAGAAAACATTCAAGACTACACCTTAACTTCATCTTACCTAATTTCTGTTTTTAATAATAGAATAAGCTCATTAATATATGGGTATTCATCATACATTCAAACAAATATAGACAAGTTGGAAAGCAAGTCAGATCCAAAAATAATCTTTCGAGATTCTATAGAGATATTATTGGAATTAATGCTATTCTTCTATCGTGTTAAGCCCTCCCTGAATTCATCAAATAAAATCGCACAGTCAATAATCGAAATTGATAGATTTATTTTATCAACTATGCCTGAGCATTCTCCATATATAAGGACTTTGGTTATGCAAGACATTATATGGAGTTTTAATAGTGAGAACAATGACAGCTATCGAGAAGGTTTTGTAACATTAGAAAGATTAAACATCCTTCTATCAACTAATGAGTTTGATGATAATTATTCTATTGAGCCAGAGTACCTTATGCCTTTATTGCAATTTAGTGAAAACATTTCGTATTTTAATGTTATATCAATATTGTACTACTGCAAAAACAAATCTAAATATAAAGAGATAAAAAATCATCTAGAAGAAGCCTGTATGAAGAAAATGGAATCAAGCGATCTAAACAAGGACTCAGAATTATTACACTTAATGTTAGATTTATCTACATGTCCTCACATCTCTGAAGAACTAAAGGAAAAAGTTATAGAAAAACTATATCCATCCATACCGCAAGGTTTTACTATACAAGATATAACAACTGAATTACTTAACACCTATTGGTTTGTTAAGTGGTCAAATTCAGACTTATTCGATCTTTTGATGAGAAAAGAGTTGCACCCAGTTTACTAAACTAATATCATAAAAATGTAGTAGCAGCCAATATTACTCAAGTGGATCTTGATCCACGTGTTCGCGCAGCCAAAACAGATTTCCGCAAGAAATCCACGAGGGCGGTGGCGAGAGGTTCGCCTCACACACCTGATGTTGAGGCTCTACTACACTATCTTTACAATTTATAGCACCTCGTAGCTTAACCTTTGGCACATCATATTTAATCTCCATTGAACATCTCAACTATCAAAGGTAGTTCTCCAAATTCACATTATCTACATCACTATTTTCTTAAACTTCCAAATTACATCCTAATATGGTGAATAAAGTATTAGCACGCGCTTTCAGATAACTATTAATAAGGAAAACCTCCAACGAATAGGTTAAGTATGAGTTATTTTCTTACCAAGCACGTTGGGTACACATTTGAGTTTAAAAGTTCTAGTTTAACGGTTCTGGACAAAAGCCTTCCTTTAGTTTGAGCCCAAAGAACCATGAGCTGATGAGTGACTTTATGAGTTACGCCTTCAGCTGCCCGTTTTCTATTTTTGGCAATCATAGAAATCATCGACTGTTGAAACAAGTTTACTGTCCATTGTCGTATTAACAACTATGTGGTGCTGATTTTCTTTATCCATATCAAACAGCTTACCGATTCTTTTGAATAAAGAAAGAACAGATTTTTTATTTGCCATAATCGGGGGTAGTAAAGTTTTTGAATAACCTTGAGAGAAGTACCCTTGGTGTTCAAATACTTCGATTTTCCCTTGAATCTTTAATGTAAGGATGTATTCTTTATTTAAGAATTTGATTTGAATCGGAACAAAAAGCAGAGTCGATACCCCAGAATTTACTTCCTCCAGTTTACTAAGCATTAGTACTTGCTGATCGTTGTTAAAAAGTATTTTAAGTATGGTTTTATATTCCTTCATGTTTGTAAATAACCCCCTTGGAGAAACTGGAGTTGAGAGTCTAATAGACAGCACCTTCATGAGTTGTTCGATATTATCCAAAATCGATAGTAAATCGAGAATATTATCCATATCAGCTCCATCTGATTGCTCAAAGGTTCTGTCACATTGCCCCTCATCCAATGAAAAAAAACCAAACTTCTTTTCATCTTTGTTAAATAAAATACTTGCAACATTTAACTGGTGCCTGAGTTCATCTATAGTTATGTTGCTGGATAGTAACTTATCCCAATAGAATGTAACTCTTACAGAAAAGCTCTTGCTTTCCTCAATAACAAGCTTGAAATAGTCACTATCAAAGGCATATACACCATATAGTGCTGATTGCGAAGAAACCCTTAACCTTCCACTCAACGAAATCGGTAATGAATCGTCATTAGCGCATAATAGAAGCTCTTCGTTATCAGGTATTACATCATCAGTTAGACCAATAGACGCGGCATACTCATTGCTGAGCAACTCAATTTTGGCAGGTGTATATGGGTGAGGAAGAGGTATATCAAAGCGAAGATGATTATATTCTAACAACTCGATTTCAATGCTATCTTTAATCCCAAGTTCGACATCTAGTAAGTCTTTCGTTGGAATTTTACCGGTTATTTGGGCTAAACCACTCGTGTACCCTACAGTTCTCACATACTCAATTTTTTCTTCGACATAACGTCTTGGCGAATTGCCTATGATCTCTATTAACTTATCTTTTAAGCTTCCAGATAGATCGACTTTCTCTGAGCCGTAAGTATGAGGGTTGATAGTTATGGTAGCTTCATGAAGTGGTGTATTGCTAGCTTGGGCTTCTCGAATTTTTCTAAGCCCATGCTCAATGATTTTGAAATCAACATGTACAAGGTGAATTTCATTTCTTTTGGGTTGCGCATATATAACAAAGCAAGGGGCATTTAAGGTCACCATGTGGTGGATGTTCGAGAGTTTTATACTTCTTCCTGTGTACTCCGCGAACCTTTTATCAAATTCCTTTATCTGAACATACACATTGTAATTGCTCTCACTTTCATCCAGAAAAAATGTGCTCGTGTTAGACTTAAACTGTAAATGTAAGTCCCAACCGAACTGATCTTGTTGAGGCGATGAGGCGAGGATGTCATCTTTATTTGCTAGATATTGAACTAACGATTCCCCTGGAGCTCCCTGAAACTCACTTTTCCCCAAACTGTACCTCCTACACAAACCAAAATACTGAATTATTCAACTAGTATTAACCACTATCAGTCATTATAAATGTTTGGTCAACAGCTAAGAATTATTATCAAGCGTTGGGGGATTTCTTTGTAAAAGAATAGATTAAATACAGTTATTCACAGAACTCCACGTTAAAGAGCAAATCGCACGCTTGAAGATACCTGCCACTGAAACACTCTTGTGATGAACTGTTGACCTGCTAAGGCTACGCCTTTTAATGCCCGCATTAGCTCGCTAGCGCAGTACAGACTGGTTTTGATAGTTCCCGTTTCTTTATCTACTGAAAACTCATAGTGTGGCTTGAATACCTGCTCTTTACGTTTGCTAAACACTCCGCCCATTTGTTGGGTAAAGGTCTTCCAGTCACCTTTATCTGCCGCTTCAATGATGGTCTTCGCGTGCTCTGGTAGGTCTTGAGTATCTTTAAGGCGTCTTAATTCTCGCCATACAGTCACAGAACAGCCGCCTAGCTGTTGAAACTGACGAATCCCCCAACATGACGCCCAAGCATCAACGCGTGCCGCGGCATCAAGCGGGTCTTCCCCATAGATACCATCTTCTAAGTCTACGCCATCAATGTTCTTGGAAATGTATTTGGCGATATAGCCCGTTGCACTGCCTTTTGACGGGTCTATCTTCACTTCGGTAAAGCGGTGTTGCTCTGCGCCCTTTTCCTCTCCATCTTCTCGCATTGAGTATTCACGCATGGTTTGAATCATCGTTTCATAGTCATCAGCGTCGACAAACAGCAATAGGTGCCAATGCGGTGTGCCATCATGTTGTGGCTCTGCTACACGAAAACCATAGAAACGGACATCTAAACGATTCAGCTTTGAGCGGATAAGTTTCCATGTCTCATTGAGGTAGGATTGACCGTCTAATGGGGTGTAACCATCCCACTTAGTATTGATATGTCCTGACTTCGAATAGCTTCTGTGATACTTGGAGGGACACGTTATGGTTAGAAAGGTTGCTACATGACCTAGCTCGTTAGCTAAGTCTTCAAACCCTCTTGCTCTTACCATTAACTCCCCTTTGCGTATCTTGGGGTCTGATACGCCCTTTTGTGATAACTCAAGCAGCGAAAAGCTCTGTCCAAGCTCATTGGTCGCTATGGTGTTCTCAAGATACGCTTTTTGGTATGCCTTTTGATTGAGCCGGGCAATGAGCGTTGGCTGAGAGCAGTAGAGACTCTTTTGCTTGTTGATTTGGTTAAGATGATGCAGCACGGTCTCGATATTACGTCTTAGAGCTTTTCTAAGTCCTCTTAACCACCAGTTCTTGTGGCTGTACCGTGACACCTCTCCTTGCAAGGAATATTGTCCCTGATAGGGGGTTAAACCTTTTCGAGCAACATAGCCTCTTAGTGGTTGAAGCGCGGACTCGTCATTAAGGTAGCGGCGACGTCGGTGTAAGACTTCTTGGGCAAGTTGCTTCGCTTTAGCTCTCAGGTCTTCTTCCGTGAGGTTCAGTTCTATTTTCTCAATCGGTAGGGAGAGATTAGCAGCAATGTTATTAGTCGTGACTCTGAGATAAGTGTTTCGCTCGAACTTTGTTGGCTGACGTAAGTATTCATTAAATAGTATGCGCTGAATTTCGTCCGAAAACGGAGAAAGCCTTTGCTGAACAAAGGCTCTGTCATCACGGTTAACGCTCGCAAGGTCGATGGTTATCATAGGAGTGCTTTCCCCTTACTCGTTAAGGAAAAGACATCCCAACGCAGACCAAAGTACTTCTGGCTCGTAAATTCAATCAAGCCTTCTTTAAATAGCTTATGAATGGTCTTTTGATGCACCTGAATAGGTAGTCTCGACTTAGGCTGAACTTCGCCCTGAGTAGGGCAATAGTCCGAGCACACTTGAAAAGTGCGTCCGGTCTTCATCCATTTGATGAGCATGATTTGCTCTTGAGTCAGATTAGCCATGAGCCGCACCTCCCTGACACAAATGTTCAAGCTTGGTGTGATTATCCAGCCAAGCATCTAAATCTTCTTTTAAGTAACGGACTGCGCGCCCAATTTTAATAAATGGAGGAGCGATAGTTCGATTATTGCGCTGCCCTTCCATTCTCGCTTGTCTTAAGTAAGAGCGGCTCATGCCAATGTAAGTTGCGGTTTCTTGCTCAGTGTAAGCGCGCTTTTCAACGTTTGAATCTGTCATTACGGTATCTCTTTGATTTAAAGTTGATACCACGGTAAACAGTCGTAAACGTCACCTGACGATTTGGTTGACGATACGGTTGACGTCACCCCGCCAATTTTGCGACGCACTTAACATATCGATTGCTTAAGACGGATTTTGGGGTGTGATTGCGGAGCTTAAGTAGCGGTGATTGAATAGTGACGAAATCGTATCGAACAGTTTTCTCAAAGATAGCACTGGTTAGATTCGGTTGCGTGAGAGTGACTTTCAACCAAAGTGAGACTTATCAACGCTTATTAAGCACTAAAGCAACACTTTTTGCACTACTACACAGCGGTTAAACCAACCGTTACCGCATTTTGCTTAAGCCTTTAAGTGCAAGGTTTAAGCGTGGTTTTAGTACTCAATATGATGTAGCAGCCTGAACGTATTAACTGTTAGTCCAGTAGGCGATAAACGTGACGGTTGAGTGAGTCAGAAAAGTGCTAAAAACCGTTTACTTTCATTACGCCAAGTTCTCAGCACATATCCAACCGTTAGCCAACCGAACTGTTTATTCTGAACTCTCTCTTATCGCTTTTCTTACCAAAGGGAGGTGTTTCTTACGAAAGGACTGATACCCCAAACTGTTCTCGGTTCCTTTGTTGTCTAACCAAAGAATACAGTCTTTCATCACTTCTATGATGTAACCGTCTGTATCGAATTGCTTTGCAACCTCTTCTAGTGAATCTTTCTTGATTAACTCCCACACCTTGGGGGCGTCTTGGTCGCCGTAGGTTTCCAATACGCGATACGCGACCTTTTCAACGGGGTGTGACAGTGCCACTTCTCGTAGTCTTACACTGCTTTTCTTTACTGACTCAACCGTGGATATCGGTTGAATGGTACTGAGCCAACGGTTGATACTTTCAACCTCTACCCGAAGTTGCTCAGGGTTAATGAGTACGGGTTTAGCGATTAGGCGTATAGCTTGCGCGGTTGAGTCATTGATGTTCAGGTTTAATAGTGCATCTTGAATTTTAGCGTGCTTCTCGTCTTCTTCTGGGTTCAGGAAAGCCGAAGCAAACTTAGACACGACATTTTCAACGGTTGCCGTGGCACTCAGTTCGGCAATAGCACTGATGGGAGTGGTTGGCAACGGTGGACATTGCTTGGTGTAGTGTAGGTTTGTCTTTTGGATGTTCGGGAACACATCATCCACCGATGACCAACCCGTGATGTTTTCTGGCTCTATCGCCAACAGCACTGAGATTTCAGTGGGCTTCATTAGTCGGATAAATCGCACTGCATCTTTCGACTTGAGCTGAACCATGCCGTGATAATCAAAGACGGCATACACGACTTTTTGCTTTTTTCTCGTACCATAAGCGCCAAGGCGTTTCCCTTCAACGTAGGCAAACAACGTTAACTGACTGTCCTCTATGGCCGCCATCACATCGCCTTGTGTGGCACTGGTTTTCTCGGGTATCTCACTTAACCGAATAAATCGACGGGTTAACTGCTCCATGAATTGCCTTTTGTCTTCCATCTGGTGAGGCAATTTAACCACTAAACGGAGTCTTGGCTTACTCAAGCCAGCAGTTAGACGACTATTTTTCAGCGCGGTTCACAACACTAACCAATCAGGTTCACCGCCGATGCTTTATGCTCCGGCGCTAAGTGGGCATACCGCAGCGTCATCTTTAAATCGGCATGACCAAGAAGCTCCCGAACGGTATTTAAATCCACCGCCGCCATGACAAGCTTACTGGCAAAGTGATGGCGTAAGTCGTGAAAACGGAAGTTGTGAATATTGGCGTCTTTCAGTAGTTGCTCCCATTGATATTGGTAGGTATCAATCGGCTTTCCGTTTGAGGTAAACACGAGTTCACTTTCTTCAGAATAGTTCTGTGCTTTCCAATCGTTCAGCATAGAGAAAACGGTATCGTTTAAAGGGATGGTTCGACGTTTCTTCGACTTCGCATTTTCTGAGGTAATGGTGAGGTAACGATTTTCAAAGTTAACGTGCTCCCAACACAAGGTCAGCATTTCACCCTTTCGCATGCCCGTATTCATCGCCATCACTATTAAAGGTTCTAAATAGTCCACATATCGCAGTTTGGGGACTTCTTGGCGATGGGCTTGCTTCTGATTTTCTCTCATGCGAACGTCACGTGCTTTCAATGAGTCTAGTAATGCAGCTTCTTCTATCTTAGACAGATAACGAATCCGCTGATCATCTTCTTTGACTATCTTCACGCTACTAAGCGTATGCGAGTCAATGAAATCCCATTCAACCGCTCTGTTAAACGCGGCTTTCAAGCGATTGTAGGCGTATGAAATAGTTGATGATGCCCTACCCAACTTGCGCTTTTCAGACACCCATTGTTGAACGTCCCAAGCCGTAATTTCAGACATAGGTTTATGCGCTAAATGTTTAAAGTTGCTTTTAATGCACATAAAGGACTGTTTGGCGGTTTTAGGGTTAAGCGCCAGCAAGTAACTTTCGTAATGCTCATCAAGAAATCGTTCTAGCGTCAGTGTCTTTCTTAACGCTTCACGTTTAGCTTCAAAACGCGTTTCCTGAACATCTTTGCCACCTGCGACAAGCCCCGCTTTTTCTTTGGCTAAATCTCGGGCTTGGGCTGGCGTTAAAGAGTTTGCTGCACCTAAGAGGTAGTTTCGCTGCTTACCATTCAGGCGATAGTAAAAGTAGTATTTGATGATACCTTTGGGGGAGATACGTGCGTGAAAACCACTAATCTCAGTGTCGTTCAAACGCTTGTCATCTATCTTCAGATTCTTGATTGAGGTGTTGGTAATCTTTTGCTTGAGAGCCATCGTCGTTTCATCCGTGTAGCGATTATGTAGCAAAACGATTGTATAACGATGGTTAAAAATGAACAGGGATGAACAAACAAATCATACTTAAATCATTGTTTTATATGACACCATGAATCATATTTGTTCATTGCTGTTTATTGAAAAACACTACCAAAACACAGCATTAAGGTGTGAACAACGCCACCACCTAACCTAAACCAATGCGCCATAAACACGAAACCCAACGATGGAATGAAAAATGCTAAGCGTTGAGAATCACCCTTAAATGCTTTGTTATGGCGCTGAACTTGAAGCTAACTGCTGAACGTCTATGAGGTCTACTTCCCTACCCAATATTCGCTTATATTCAACCAACTGATATACTGGAATGACCCGTAATTCAATACCTTGATAGCTTTTGACAACTGACTTTGAGAAGTCGATTTCAAGTTGGTGCCACGAACCGTCCAGTGAAGATTGGATCTTGGTATGTTGAGCCAAACCTATTTCAATTTTTTGATTTCGATAGATTAACTGAAAATACTCTAAGTCCCAGCCATATTCCGAGTAACGAGTAAGTGGCTTAGAAACATACTGTGAAACGTGAGCTAATACTTTTTTTGCATCTGAATTGTGGATATAGAGGTCGATGTCTGCGACTTCACGACTGCCACCATGAACCGTTGCCGCCAACCCACCGACTATTTGATACTCGATATTCTCCGATTCCAAAAGACCTTTGAGCCAGTTCAAGGCTACTTTTACTTTCTCGCTCATATAGTTTCCCTTAGCTGATTCTATCCCTGCGCCATAACGCCCTGTTAAGGTGTGAGCAACGCAATACCGATGCTTCCGCATACCACCTTAAACACTAAAACCAACGCATAGTAAAAATGCCACGCGTTGCGAATCACTCTTAAACAGTTTGTTATGCCTGTCCTAACACACGCTCAATAAAAGCTGATTTTTTCCGACGATACTCTTCGTGAGACCAACCTGTACAAGACATTTTCAGCTCATTGTATCGTTGAACTAACTCAGGATTTTTACGGAGTTTGTCTCTAAACCCCACAAAAAACTCAAATTCCGAACCATTAGCTACAACTTGAAAAGCGACATCCTCACCTGAGCTATTTTCCAGCATGCAAAGCTCCGGAGTTCTTAACGTATCGGATTTTTCGTTGAAACCTAGAGTAGAAAGTAACTTTACTGCATTTTCTAGTTCCTTGCCGTTAACACCAACAAGTATGTCTAGGTCACCTTTAGATACAGCATTAGGGATAGAGGAAGCTCCAATATGCTCAATAGATGCATCTGGAAGTAAAGCAGCTATCTCAAGTTCGTACTTACGATACAGGTTTTCACAAGATGCCTGATATTCATCTGCTTTGTAAAACTGCATATTTTCTCCCAAAAGGCATAACGCCCAATTAAGGTGTGAGGCACACAAAACGATGCTCCCGCATACCACCTTAATCACTAAAACCAACGCATAGTAAAAATGCCACGCGTGCCGAATCACTCTTAAATTGTTTGTTAGTTGCCCATCTCAAAGCCTAGTGCTAAC
>NZ_JAWOTF010000045.1:0-10606 GCF_033338735.1 Vibrio sp. Vb1127
CTATGCGTTAATTTTAGTGATTAAGGTGGTTTGCAGCGGCATCTGTGTTGCGTTACTCACCCCTTAATTGGGCGTTAAATTGCAGGAGGCAACGTGAAAGTATTTGAAGCTGATGAATCTTTTAGAGATGCACTAAATCAGTTTTATCGTGAACAGGGTTATCACAGTGGGTGGAGTAACTCCGAACGTGCATTTATTGCTACCAATGATGATGAAAGCGTTGGTTCTGTAAAAGTTGAAGTTGGCAATGGTATTTCAGTGTTGCGTGGTATGTACATTGCCAAGGGTTACCAAGGAGGCGGGTTTGGCACAGAGTTTTTAAAGCATATTGAACCGATACTTAATGAAACGATCTCATATTGCATGCCTTTCTCTCATCTTGGTAAGTTTTATGGACAGATAGGTTTTCAACCTGTTAGTCCAGATAGTTTCCCCGAGTATCTTGCAAAAAGATACCGTGGTTATGAAGAAAAAGGGTACCAAATAATAGCGATGCGTCGTGAGCAAGCAATTTAACAAATTGCTTAAGAGTGATTCGTAACGCGTGGCATTTTTACTTTGCGGTGGCTTATGGTGATTAAGGCGCTATGCGGTAGCTTTTGTATTGCGTTACTCACACCTTAGCAAGGCGTTATACGCTTATCAGGACAATCAATAAGGAGCAAGGAAATGAATCAACATGAAAAACTTAATTATGTTGAGTTGGGCGCAAAGGACTTAGAGTCAACAAAATCATTCTTCTCTTCAATTTTCGGTTAGGAGTTTGTTGACTATGGTCCTGAATATGCGGCATTTTCAAATCAGGGATTAGACGGCGGTTTCTTCAAAGCTGATTGTTGCAGCCAAATCAATACTGGTGGAGCACTTTTAGTATTTTATAGCACTGACATCGAAGGTACGTTAAACAAAGTCGTTCAAAGTGGTGGTGAAATCATTCGCCCGATATTTGAATTTCCTGGTGGCTGCCGTTTTCACTTTCTAGAGCCAAGTGGTAATGAGTTCGCAGTGTGGTCGGAAGCCCGCGTATAACAAAGCATTTAAGAGGGATTCACAACGCTTGGCAGTTTTGGCTTAAATTAGCTTAAGTGTTTACGGCACAATGGTTTAGGTCAGGTGGTGGCGTTGTTCACCCCTTAATGCGGCGTTAGCCGCCCCGCACAGGGAATACATTAGGAGGCAACTTTGAAAATATCAAATGTAAGTCAGTTTGTTGAAGTGATATCAAAATATAAAAATGATTCATCTTGGGTATTTCGAGGACAAGCTGTTGACTCATGGGATCTAAAGCCTAAGGTATTTAGGGAACCATTTGAGCAATATGATGAAGAGCATATGTTGGATGTTTGGTCTCGAGTTGCTATCAAGCATTTAGACAAACAGCCTACATCTAGGCTGGAGTGGTTAGCGTTAGCTCAGCATAACGGTTTACCTACTAGATTGCTGGATTGGTCATATAATCCACTGGTTGCTTTGTATTTTTGTTGTAGTTCTCATCACAATAGCGATGGTGAAGTGTTTGCTTTACGAAGCCGATACGATTCAATTGATAATAGCTTAGACCCTTTTAAAATTACCGAAGTAGATATGTATCGAGCAAGCTCGTTTATTGAGCGCATTTCATCACAGCAAGGTCTCTTCACCATTCATCACGATAGCAAGCACTGTTTAAAAAAAGATCAGAAACCATTTTTAAGTTTCGATGTTTATCGAGTACCAGCATCATCTAAGTCCCTAATTCTCGATGAACTGCATTTGTTGTGTATCAACGAATATACAATTTACCAAGATCTAGAATCTTTATCCAAAAGTATGGTCTGGCAAATAACTGATCACGAAGACGTATCATTTAAAGGCGGCTAACAAACAATTCAAGAGTGATTCAGCTCGCTTGGCATTTTTGGTTTGGATTGAGTTTAGTGTTTATGGTGGTCTAGTTAAGTGTCGTGGTCGCGTGCTTCACACCTTAATTGGGCGTTAGCCGTCATAAGAAATATCGAGTAAAATTTGATTAAGTTCAGTACATTAAGACTATATATAAGAGGTTGTAGATTCGTGAAGTGGCTGTTTGATACGTTTTTGGTTAAGCCCATAGTGTGGCTATTTTCATTTCAGCCAGAAGAGAAGCAAGAAAAGGACCCAGCACAAAAGCTCTTAAATAGTATGAGAATTACTGCGAAATGCAGGTTTAATGCCTCAGTTAGGCTTGAAAGAGCAAGTACATACTCGTTTTTGACCACAACGGTATTGTCACTAGGGTTGATCTTTATGCCTTTGTATCAAAACTCTGGTTTAGCTATCCCATATAGCGACAAGGTCCTCAGTATGCTGCAAATTTTCTTAGCTGTAGCGGTTTTAGTTTATTCAGTTGTTATTGGTACATCTAAGCATGATCTACGCGCAGCAGCGCTTGATCGCTGTGGTGTAGGTATCAAAGAACTGATACGCAAGCTTAGGAACGAGATCTCTGAGTCTAAAGGAAGTGGAGTTAGTATTAATCTAGAAAAGTATCATGCTGATTACCACGAAATATCAACAGAACCAGAAAATCATGTTCGAGTTGACTATTTGTTTGCCGTTCTAGAGTCACGCTCTGACTTCGATATAACAGGATTAAAAAGACTGTTTTTTCTGGGAAAAGCTTATGTAATGTATTCGATTCCATACCTCATCCCAACTGCAATGATGCTTTTTGAAGTATTGTTTATTCTCGATATTTTGGGGGTAACTAATTGCTTCACTAATGTGTTTGGCATTGCAAAGACAGCTCCGGCTACACCTGCCGGCTAACAAAGCATTTAAGAGTGATTCGCAACGCTTGGCAGTTTCGCTTCGCTCAAGTATAGCCAAGCGTCGCTCACACCTTAATGCGGCGTTATGTGTCAATGGGTTTCTAAACAGAGTGAGAAAGATAAAAATGCAGTTTATTTGGGAAGTCTCGGACGTAGAAATAGATACCTTGTTACCTCAGTGGAAATGGTTGCTTAATCCTACAGGGAAACCTTTGTATCTAACCATCATGGGTGACTGGCTATTTGGTGAAGTGGATGGCTCAATTTCATTGTTATCGGTTTTAGATGGTACCTATGAAACAATTGCTTCGGACTTTCATGAGTACAATAAAATGAATAAATCACAAGATTGGTGTGATAATGTCTTTTTAACTAGTTGGTATGACTTGGCGCTCGAACACGGGCTACAACCAAAACAAGACGAATGCTTAGGTTGGGATCTGCATCCAATTATTGGTGGTGAGTTTTGTATGGAAAATTTGCAAGTATTTACTATGAAAGTATATCAATCACTAATGTCTCAGTTGCATTTTCAACTTCAGCACGCAAACACATAACAAACTGTTTAAGAGTGATTCGCAACGCGTGGCATTTTTGCTATGCGTTGCGTCTAATGTTTAAGGTGGCATGCGGGAGCATCGGTATTGCGTTGCTCACACCTTAACAGGGCGTTAACTGTCTCATCGAAAGCAAATAATTACAGAGGAATCTATGTTCACACAGCAACAAGTTGTGAAACTTAAAGTCGGTGAAGCCGACGTTATTTTTGACGGAACTCTAATTCTGTCTTCCGTCTACCTCATGCAAGAGGAATGTTGGGCTACAACAGCGGCAAGACCGGGGTATCCTGAGGTTACTGAAATGCTTGAGGTTAATTCATCTCTAAGTTGTAACTTTGGTGATCTTTATGAAGTTAGGCTGCTCACAGCCAACAGTTACGAAGTTACGGCTTTGGTTACAAAACTACCTTTGATGGAATCTGCGGAGAGCATTTTTAATACCTCCAATCTTTTGAATAGTGCAGAGAGTGGCGAAGCTTTCACAAAAGAAGAAGCTGAAGTGTTAAAGCGACAACTAGACGAAATGAGCGTTCAAATTGTTAAAATCATTACGCAGGTCAACAAAGTCACTGAGTTAACCGAGGCCCAAAACGACTACCTTAAAAGCTCATTTAATATGCTTCATGAAAAATTAGATACTGGTAGTAAAGAGTCATGGCGACAAGCTGCGTATGGAGTAGTTGCAAGTATCGGATGTACTTTCATGCCTGATCTCCAAACGACACAGAGCTTGTTCCAAATTGCTGGCTCATATATATCTTCAGTTCCTACTATGTTGTTAGGCAGCAGTTAACAAAGCATTTAAGAGTGATTCGCAATGCTTGGCAGTTTCGCTTCGCTCAAGTATAGCCAAGCACCGCTCACACCTTAATGCGGCGTTAAGCGTCAATGTGGCAATTTTAAACTAGGAGTATTTATGGATTTCGATGCACTGGCATATCCAGAGGTGGTTTTCATTGAAGGGCAAGAATATAAAGCTCAACGAAATATGTCTAAAGGGCACGTTTTGGTACCTTATACTGAAACTCCTGATGTAGGGATAGGCGATGTAATTACGCAAAAGTCCGGTAAACGTGAAATCCATTTGAAAGTCCTAGACGTTCAATTTTTAGAGGGTGGCTCGTTAAACGTCGGTACTAATCATCCTCATATGTTGACCTTACATGTGGAAAACACGACTTCTCAACCACACAAAACAAGTTCATCTAGCAATACAACTTTTAATATTGGTAGTATCTCAGGCGAGCAGCTTCAAGTCGGTAACAACAACACTCAATCAGTTACTATCAATGTCCAAAAGTTGGTCGAAGAAGTCGCAAAAAGTAATGATCCTGAAGCAAAGAGTTTACTTAAACAATTGTTAGAAAACAGCACTGTTGGGAGCGTTATTGGAGCAGGAGCTTCGGCATTGATAAGCATACTTTGAGTTGACGCTTAACAAACTGTTTAAGAGTGATTCGCAACGCGTGGCATTTTTACTATGCGTTGCTTTTAGTGTTTAAGGTGGTATGCGGCGGCTTCGGTATTGCGTTGCTCACACCTTAACAGGGCGTTAGGCTAATCAGGGAGATAAAGATGTCACTTTGGGTTTTGGTTCCGCTTTCATTTTTCCAGCTTGGAGTAGGTTGCATTATAGGTTTTGGGCTTATATTTCTCTCAGGTATAGATCGGGGAGAGAAGCTTTCTGAATTCAACAATAATGTTTGTGTAGCGCTATGGTTTCTATATGTCTTTTCGGTGTTCACGAGTTTCGGACTAGTAATTTATTTTTACTTAATTGATAGCCAAGCATCGTATTATCTATGGTATTTAACGCAATGGGTGGTATTGGCCGTTCTTGTAGGCTACTGGCGAATAGCGAGCGTAAAATTAGCCTAACAAACAGTTCAAGAGGGATTCACAACGCGTGGCATTTTTACTATGCGTTGGTTTTAGTGTTTAAGGCGGTATGCAGCGGCTTCGGTATTGCGTTGTTCACCCCTTAACTGGGCGTTATACGCTTTATGGAAAATGATACAAAAAGGACGTTATGAAGTTATCTGAGTTACAAAGTCATATAAAAGAATTCGATTATGCGCCAGAGCAATCTGGACACTATTTTTTAAAACTAATCGAAGAAGTTGGCGAATTATCGGAATCTATTCGCAAAGGTAAAAATGGGCAACCAACGCTAGATGAACTTAAAGGTTCAGTCGCAGAAGAGTTATATGACGTTTTGTATTATGTTTGTGCTCTAGCCAATATTCACGGTGTAAACCTTGAGAAAACGCATGAACTAAAAGAAGTTTTGAATAAAGCTAAGTACAACCGATAGGACGCGTATAACAAATTGTTCAAGAGGGATTCAGCACGCGTGGCATTTTTACTATGCGTTGGTTTTAGTGATTAAGGCGGTATGCGGTAGCATCGGTGTTGCGTGCTTCCCCCCTTAACAAGGCGTTAACTTTCTTTTGAGTTTGGAGGTAAATTTGTCAGTAGGCTCAATTGGTAAAAAGCAAGCAAAGTCTGGAAACGTTGGGTACAGTGATCCAGTAACGATCCATGAAACCACACGTTCAAGAATAGACTTTGTTCCATTTTATATAACTAAATCTCATGGCGTAGAGCTTGCTGGAAAGATCATCACGTACAAGAAAGACAATACCCCTTTTGGGTGGCTTCCTGTTGATGAGAAATCTGTGTCGTTACAAGCAGGTTCGTTACTCAAACTATATGAAGCTATTAAATCTCACGTTGCGGTTAAAGATGAAACAGAGGGTGACTTTCTTCTAATTCGTGTCAATGACGGTACAGCTCAATTAGCTGAGCATGACCCTCAATCCGTCGCAAATGCGTTAACAGCAGTGTTGTCTCAAACTGAAATCGTTAAGCATCTGGAAAATACAGACCTATCTGATGAATTAGCAAATGCATTAAAAGGTTCTATCCGCCTAAAAGACATGAAGTCAGCAGTTAATCAATTGCGTAACCATCTAAACAACCAAGAAAACGATGAAAAGATATACCAAAAGTGGTGTGAGGAATATCCTTGGGCATTTGGTAATGCATACGTCGTTAACGACGATGTTAGAGCTATCTCCCCTCACGACCACTTAGACTTGATGCTATCCAATGTTATTGGTGGCTTTAGGGATATCATCGAGTTGAAGCGCCCGAATATGGAAGTTTTAAACTACGATAGTTCTCATCGGAATTTCTATTTTTCTTCTGAAGTTTCTAAGGCAATTGGTCAATGTCATAGGTATATGGATGTCTTTAATGATGTCGCATCCAAAGGGTTAGCAGATCACCCTGAAATTGTTGCATATCATCCAAGAGCAACGATTGTTATTGGTCGCTCTTACGATTGGACTGCTGAAAAGCACAAAGCGCTACATGGCTTGAATTCACGACTAACTAGTTTATCAATAATGACTTACGATCACCTTTTGAACCAAGGAGAAAGGCTTGTAAATTTACTTGAACCTAGTCAGTGTACTGAAAGTGAAAGCAATTCTGTAGATAATGATGATTGGTTAGATTTCGAGTTTTAGAAAGTTAACAAAGCATTTAAGAGTGATTCGCAACGCTTGGCAGTTTCGCTTCGCTCAAGTATAGCCAAGCGCAGCTCACACCTTAATGCGGCGTTAGTTTGCAAGAGGAAAAACGCAGCTATATCACAGGATCTAGTGGTAAAAGCTCAAAGTCGAAATTGTCGTATCGGCGTTCAATTTCAGTGTTAACGAGCGTGGTGAAAATCCAAAATTGGCATCTTTTTAACGGTTGGTTTGTTCTTTGTTGTGGCTACTTTGGGGTTAATTGAGCTGAACTCTTTTGTTGAAACTCTGCTCGTTAAGTTTGCTGGTACAAAAGCCGATTTACTCGCTGAAATAACGTTTTCTCTGAAGTGGTAAATTCATGTGGTCTCAGTGACTCTGTTGAAAGTCCGCATTGTGATATTGGTTTTCCAAAAGCGCTTTTTGGTGTTGTGAGTTCGTTTTCTGCGGCGTTGTTTGTTCCATGTGGTTTCATTGAGTTGCCGCTTTGAGACTAAGCCTGACTTAAGTGCATTAAAGCACATAAAGCTTGTTGTTTTCAAAATTTAAAATAACGTAAAATCAACTCCTTGGGTTTGCAAACTAACAAACTGCTCAAGAGGGATTCGCAACGCGTGGCATTTTCACTATGCGTTGAATTTAGTGATTAAGGTGGTATGCGGCGGCTTTTGTATTGCGTTGCTCACCCCTTAGCAGGGCGTTATATGCTTAGGGAGGTCGTTGTGGGAATTGATGTAAATGAAATGAGAACACCTTTCATCAGGATGCATCAACTAAGAAATGTTGATGAAAAATATACCTTTTTTTATGATGAAAGTAATAACTTTAGAAAAGTCTATTTAAAAACAGGCGGCTTTAACATAAGCAAACAAGATAACTTTGTTTTATCTGGTATTGTAGTTAATGATATCGTAGAAGATATTGATCTTGGTAGTTTAAGGGAAGATCTTAAACTTCAGAAAAATGTAAAAGAAATAAAAACAAAGCATATTGGTAGTGGTAATTTTCTTGATTTTTTGAATGAGGAGAAAGTAGGGGTATTCCTCGACTGGCTTGAACAGCAAGAATTATACATCCACTATTTTAATTTAAATGTTAACTATTGGGCTATTGTTGACATCATAGACTCCTTAATAGATGAAATCGGTGATAACTCGTTATTTAGCTATCACATGATGTTAAAAAGTGATTTGTACAAAGTGGCAATGAACGAAAAGGATGCATTCTTTGACATGATGAGAGCTTTCGAATATCCCAATATAAGAGAAGAGAATATTACAAACTTTGTCGTCTGGCTTCGAAGTTTCATTAAGTTAAACTCGTATGTTTTGGAAAGTAAGCGAAAAGATTTGTTATTGTCATTGTTTCAAAACGAGACGCTCCTAAAAAAACTTTTCTTTGTTATGGATAATGAAACAAACGTATTAATTAATAATTTTCTTCCGTTCTATGTCAGAACTCTTTATATATTTAAAAACTCTAGACACATTTTTGATGATGAGAAGTCAATAGAAAAAATCATGCATACTTTCCCGTTGTATGACAACGGAGAAGAGTTAAATAATCATTTGTTTATCAATTCAATAAACTGCAATGCAGTTCAAATTTCTGATCTTATCTCTGGTTTGTTGGGAAAGTATTTTACGTTTATAAATGAACTTGATATTTGTGATATGAAAACAGTTAAAAATGCATTAAATCAGAGACAGTTGAATAACTTAAGCCTACTTAAAAAAGTTATAGACCGCTCTGATGATCATAGTAATGCTTTCTTTAATTCAGTAATCAGCGAAGATGAGTACATAAAAAATGATTATATGTTGCACTCAATAAAACGCATATAACAAACTGTTTAAGAGTGATTCGCAACGCATGGCACTTTTATTATGCGTTGCGTTTAGTGTTTAAGGTGGTATGCAGGAGCTTCGGTATTGCGTTGCTCACACCTTAACAGGGCGTTATGTGAATTGTGAAAATTAACAAGGATTGTATATGAAAAGTGCAAAAGCAGATGCTTCTCTATATTTACTGACAGGCTTACTACAAAGGCTAGAAAATAGTAATCCAGGTCTAGTGGATGAAATGCGAAAGGGTGTACAAAGTGACAAAGCGCAATTGTCTCTAGATACCCCAGATCATGAACATATTGCTGAAATCTTCAATGAAGCTGAATTATTACTAACTCGCATCCAAAATCTCAGTAAACAGTGAAGTGGTTTAAGCGTTAAAGTCCAGCTTCCTTAGTACAATGTTACTGGTAAGAAATTCACATAACAAAGCGTTTAAGGCGGATTCCCAACGCTTCGCATTTTCGGTTTGCTTTGGCTTAAGTGTTTACGGCACAATACTTTAAGTACAGTGGTCTGCGTTGCTCACCACTTAACGCGGCGTTAGGTTTTAGTGCGAAAAATTTTTAATTAAAGGTGAGGATAAAAGTGGAAGAGCGTTGGAGTAGGCTTGTCAATTGGTGTAAAAGAACTGATATCAATTGGTCTAATTTAAATAAAGTTCATGATGTAAAACTCATTTCATCAATGTATGTTTGGATATTTATTGTTCCTGTAGCTGCCAAAGTACTATCAGGAACTAATGAATTAGCGTTAGTAACAATTTTTGATTACACCTTCGAGTTACACTTAAAGCTACCATTTTCTTGGCAACTATTTTATTTTTCTGCTTTGTTTTTTGCCGGTGCGACGCTAATTTATAATTTACTCTGTCCTAAACTAATTCAGCAATATCCTTCTTATAGTTCATTCGAAAGAGAAGGGAAACAAGAATGGCACTTACGCCCTTTTGCTAATGATATTGGACTTTCCTATGACGACTTTAAGTTCGATCTTGAAGAGTCCATGCGAGAGGAAGAAGGGCGAATTTATGAAGGGAAGGAGTATATGCAAAGTGTATTCTGGCACCTTTATTGGAAAGCTGATAGGGCGAGAAAAACTGCATATATCGTATGCTGCGCATGTTATGCGGTTGGATTCATGCTAATTTCAGTTGTTTTTGTACAAAACTTTTGGTGGGTTCTTAAAAACATCTTTGGATTTTAGATCAAACCTAACAAACTGTTTAAGAGTGATTCGCAACGCGTGGCATTTTCACTATGCGTTGGCTTAAGTGTTTAAGGTGGTATGCGGCGGCTTCAGTATTGCGTTGCTCACACCTTAACAGGGCGTTAGTTGCCAACGAGAAAAACGCAGCTAAAACAAAATATTTAGGGCTAAGGTTCGTGTGTTTTTGGCTCGGTTTTCGTATTTCAATTTCTAGTTATTTGGGTTTGTAAAATCGTGCGTTGGTTTCTTTTGTGGTCGTATTCTCTATTTCAGAAACCGATTTATATGTTGAAAGTTAGTTCTGTAACATTGTTTGTCCAAATGCGCTTTTTGGTGTTGTTAGCTCGTTTTCTACGGCGTTTCATGTTCCAAGTGGTTTCAGTGACAGTCGCTTGGAAACTGCGCCTGATTTGAGTTTTCCAAAACACGTAAAGCTAGTGTTGGCAAAGCAGTAATTAACATCAAATCAAAGCTTTAGGTTTGGCAACTAACAAAGCATTCAAGAGGGATTCACAACGCTTGGCAGTTTTGGTTTGAATTGGCTTTAGTGTTTTCGGCACAATGGTTTAATTTGGGTGGAATGCGTTGTTCACCCCTTAACTGGGCGTTAGCTTACAGTCTGAAAAATCAAACTCATATAGCTGATGTTAGGTAGGGCATATCGT
>NZ_JAWOTF010000046.1:0-9425 GCF_033338735.1 Vibrio sp. Vb1127
TCGTGCAGAAGTGGTAGGTGTGGATGTTCGTGGTGATCTTCCTGTAAGCATCACTGTTGTTCCTGCAGACTTCACCGGTGAATTGGCAAAATCTGGTGCTTACGAAATGAGCATCAAAGGCGACGGTATTGCGATTAAAGCGTTTGACCAAGCAGGTGCTTTCTACGCAGTACAATCTATCTTTGGCCTGGTAGATAGCCAAAATGCTGATTCTCTACCACAACTGTCTATTAAAGATGCGCCGCGTTTTGATTACCGTGGTGTGATGGTGGACGTGGCTCGTAACTTCCACTCTAAAGACGCAATTCTTGCAACGCTTGACCAAATGGCCGCGTACAAGATGAACAAACTACACCTTCACCTAACGGATGATGAAGGCTGGCGTTTAGAAATCCCGGGTCTGCCTGAGCTGACTGAAGTGGGTGCTAACCGTTGTTTCGATTTGGAAAAGAAAAGCTGTTTACTGCCTCAGCTTGGCTCAGGCGCAACGACAGACAACTTTGGCTCTGGCTTCTTCAGCAAAGCAGACTACGTGGACATCTTGAAGTACGCGAAAGCGCGTAACATCGAAGTGATTCCTGAAATCGATATGCCAGCGCACGCACGTGCAGCAGTGATATCAATGGAAGCACGTTACGACCGTCTGATGGAAGAAGGCAAAGAAGCCGAAGCGAACGAGTACCGCCTGATGGACCCTCAAGATACATCGAACGTAACGACGGTTCAGTTCTACAACAAGCAAAGCTTCATCAATCCATGTATGGAATCTTCCACTCGCTTTGTTGATAAAGTGATTTCAGAAGTAGCAGCAATGCACCAAGAAGCGGGCACGCCGCTAACAACATGGCACTTTGGTGGTGACGAAGCGAAGAACATCAAGCTAGGCGCTGGTCTGCAAGACATCAACGCAGAAGACAAAGTAAGCTGGAAGGGTAACATTGATTTGTCTAAGCAAGACAAGCCATTTGCACAATCTCCACAATGTCAGACGCTAATTGCAGACGGTACGGTAAGCGATTTTGCTCATCTACCAAGCCACTTTGCAGAAGAAGTGTCGAAGATGGTGGCAGAGAAAGGCATTCCAAACTTCCAAGCTTGGCAAGATGGCCTTAAGTACAGCGAAGGTGAGAAAGCGTTCGCAACAGAAAACACACGTGTTAACTTCTGGGACGTTCTTTACTGGGGGGGCACATCATCAGTGTACGAATGGTCTAAGAAAGGTTACGACGTTATCGTTTCTAACCCAGACTACGTGTACATGGACATGCCGTACGAAGTTGACCCGAAAGAGCGTGGTTACTACTGGGCAACACGTGCAACAGATACTCGTAAGATGTTTGGTTTTGCACCAGAGAACATGCCTCAAAACGCAGAAACTTCTGTAGACCGCGATGGTAACGGCTTCACTGGTAAAGGTGAAATCGAAGCGAAACCTTTCTACGGTCTATCAGCACAGCTTTGGTCTGAGACAGTACGTAACGATGAGCAATACGAGTACATGGTATTCCCTCGCGTACTAGCAGCCGCTGAGCGTGCATGGCACCGTGCTGATTGGGAAAACGACTACAAAGTGGGTGTTGAATACTCGCAAAACTCTAACCTAGTAGACAAAGTCGCGCTAAACCAAGACTACAACCGCTTTGCGAACGTACTTGGCCAACGTGAACTGGCTAAGCTAGAAAAATCAGGTATCGACTACCGCCTGCCTGTACCAGGTGCGAAAGTAGAAGATGGCAAGCTAGCAATGAACGTTCAGTTCCCAGGGGTGAAGCTTCAATACTCTCTAGACGGCAAGAACTGGCTAACTTACGCAGATAATGCTCGTCCAAATGTGAAAGGTGAAGTGTTTATCCGTTCCGTGTCAGCAACTGGTGAGAAAGCAAGTCGAGTGACCAGCGTGAAATAACTCAATTCTTGTAAGTTAATTTTTTGGCAAAGCCTCAACCTCATGTTGGGGCTTTCTTTATTTTTTGAGGAAATTAAGCGTGATCGATGTCTAATTATTTTTCATTGATAAATAAGTTTTTGGTTGTAATGGTCAAGGTTATTGTGAACTGGATCGACTTAATCTGCTAAATATCAATAAACTATCTGTTTACGATCACACTTCTATTTTTTGAATAATTTTATAAAAATACGATAAGTGCCTGTATTTTCCATGTTTTTATCAGGGTTGTTGAGCTTCGGTTTGAACAAGATCACTTTTTAAAATGTTTTATTTTTCATCGCGAATTAATTGAAACAATATTGCGAACGCCAAGGAGGCACATTCCAAAGTTTGCGATAAAAGGGAAGAGATGCCCTCTAAAACTATCGCATAACGTGAATAAATAAAGGCAGTAATTATGAAAAACATTTTTGCACTGAGTGCTCTTTCTCTCGCTTTCGCTTCTAGCGCTTTTGCTGGTTCTTCTTACGTAACAGGTAATGTTCAATTCCACGATGATGGTCGAATTCATGGTTCGGACGTTACGTCTACACTGGAAGCTGGTCATACTTTTGATAACCAATTCGGCGGCTTTACGGTTTACACCGAATTTGATGGTATTCAGTTGGGTAAACTGGAAACAGAAAACGGTGGCGCAGGTAACACAACACCAGCAATCACTGTGGGTGGTGAGCAGTCATTTAATATTACCGATCATTTATGGGTTGCCGCGGGTTACCAACACCTGTTCTCTGCTGGCGAGAATGTACAGTACCGTCCATTGGTTAAGATCGGTTACAACTTCGATAACGGCATCTCCTTAAGTAACCGTACTCGTGCGCACATTGATGCGACAGACGCAGATGCGGATACAGATTACCGCATGGACAACCGCATCGGTTACGTGATGAATGAGGATGTGACGCTAAGCTACAACAACGTCTACATGATTGAAGCGGAAACCATGGACCACGAGCTTCGTGCAACGTGGACTCGTAAAGGTGTTCAACCTTACTTTGAGTTCCGTAGTCAAGCACACGGTGCAGAAAACGCGAGTGGTGACAGCCTAGTGAATAACGCTTTTGTATTTGGTGCCTCTTACGGCTTCTAATTTTATATTTGTCTTAACTGTCCATTAAGAAAAAGCCCAGCGGTTTATCTCGCTGGGCTTTGTTTTTATTGGTCGTTGCCTTCGTGGTGGCTATATTCGAACACTTGGCCTTTTTCGTTAAAGGCGTAAACGGTGTAGCTGTCTTTTTTGTCGCCATATTCCATACCAGGGGAGCCCATTGGCATGCCCGGTACTGATAGGCCTTTTGCGTTACGTGGTGGATTTTTCAAAAACGCTTTAATGTCTTCGGCTGGAATGTGACCTTCAAACAGATAGCCGTTGATCTCTGCCGTGTGGCAAGAGTAAAGCTGTTCATTCTTGATGCCTAGATCGCGTTTGATGGCGTTCATGTCATCGTGCAATTTTTCTTCGACCGTAAAGCCGTTCTCTTCCATGTGTTTTGTCCATTCTCCACAACAGCCACAGTATGGCGATTTATGGTTAATGACATCGGCTGCCAATACGTTGGCGGACACGGTCGCAAGCATTGCAAAGGTCAATAGTTTCAACTTCATAATACCCTCAAAAAGAAGTGGTTACTTTACTGAAAACAGTCGTAGTCGATTTGCATTACTAACGACAGTAATTGAAGACAGTGCCATTGCCGCTCCTGCGACAACAGGACTGAGCAAAAATCCAAACGCTGGGTAAAGCACGCCAGCGGCAACTGGAATACCCAACGAGTTGTAAACAAAGGCACCAAATAGGTTTTGCTTCATATTTTTAAGTGTAGCGCGAGAGAGTTCAATCGCATGTACTACCGCCATTGGTGACGTGTTCAGGATGGTCATTTGCGAACTTTCAATGGCGACATCACTGCCGCTACCCATAGCAATACCGAGGTTGGATAACGCGAGAGCAGGGGCGTCGTTAATGCCATCCCCCACCATTGCCACGACATGTCCTTGAGATTGAAGTTGCTCAATGTGCTGAGCTTTCTCATCTGGCATTACTTGGGCAATCACTTCATCAATACCAAGTTCTTGGCCGATAGCATTGGCAACGTGTTGGTTATCGCCCGTCAGCATTACCGTTTTGATGCCTTGCGATTTTAATGCAGAGAGCGCTTGTTTCGCATCTGATTTGAGCGGGTCGGCAATGGCGATCAGACCGATCAGTTCGCCGTTCAATGCCACAGCTACCGGAGTCCACGCATTTTTTGCGCATTCATCGATGGCAGATTTTAGTGCGCTAGTCTCGACGTTCTCTGCTTGCATAAATTGAAGCGAACCAATGAGCAGCGGTTTATCTTGATACGTCGCCAAAATGCCGCGTCCGCGAACGTTCTCAAACTTGTCTAATGAGACGTCTTTTGCGTCGTGTCGTTTGGCGTAATCACATACCGCTTTTGCCAGTGGGTGCTCAGACTGACGCTCTGCCGCATACGCTAAAGCCAATAGATCTTCTTGGCTGGTGGCGTGAGTAAACACTTGCTGAACGCTAGGTTTACCTTGGGTAAGCGTGCCAGTTTTGTCGAACACAACCGTGTCGACTTTGCTTGCCAATTGCAGGGCGTCGGCGTCTTTGATCAGAATGCCGAGCTCTGCGGCTTTACCCACTCCCACCGTGACAGAAAGTGGGGTTGCTAAGCCTAGGGCGCAAGGGCAGGCGATGATCAGGACGGTTGTGGTGACCACCAGCATATAACTCGCTTTTGGCTCTGGGCCAACGGCAAACCAAACGAGCGCGGCCAGTATTGCTATACCAACAACGACAGGGACAAACACCGATGAAATCTGGTCTGCCAGTTTCGCGATGGCTGGCTTACTGCTTTGCGCTGTGCGCACCATGCGGATGATACGAGCCAGCATGGTATTTGCGCCAATGCCCGTTGCCTCAATGATTAAGGCTCCATCTGTGTTCAAAGTACCTGCGGAGACTTGAGCCTCTTGCGCTTTTAATACAGGTACAGGTTCGCCTGTGAGCATAGATTCATCAATGTACGATTCACCTTGAATCACAACGCCATCAACAGGCACTTTCTCGCCTGGTTTGATACGCAGTTTCATGCCTAACGTGATTTGCTCAACCGCGATTTGTTGGTCGCCTTGTTCCGTAATTACCGTAGCTTGCTGAGGTTGCAGGTTAATCAACGCTTGCAATGAGCGTGTTGTGTTTGCTTTGGCTTTTGCTTCTATATAGTGACCAAGAGAAATTAAGCCGATGATCATTGCACTCGCTTCAAAGTACACGTGGCGTGAAGCAAGAGGGAACCAGTCTGGGAAAATCACCACAAGCATCGAATAGAACCACGCTGCGCCAGTACCGAGCGCGACTAACGTGTCCATGGTGGCGCGCTTGTGAGTAGCTGCTAACCAAGCGTTACTGAAGAAGTGTTTACCTGCTGTGGCAAGAAGGAGTAAACATACGATACCGATCGCGCCCCAAGCTAATTGGTCGTTGGTGTTGCGAATCATCATATTGCCGCCAGCAACGCCCCAAATCATTAAAGGGGCTCCGACGACAAGGCCAGCAATAGCATCCAGTTTAAAGCGTTTTTGTTGCTGACGTTGTTGCTGTGCTTGCTTTTCTTGCTGGGTTGCGGCGTCTTGTAGGATCTCTGCTTGGTAACCGGCTTGTTTTACCGATTCAACAATTGCGTTAAGGAGGTCATCAGAGTCTTGGCTTGCGAATACTAGTGCGCTTTGTTCTGCGAGGTTGACCTGTGCTTTCTCAACGCCTTCTACGTTAGTAAGTGCTTTCTCTACTGAAGATACGCAACTCGCACACGTCATGCCTTGAATCAGCATTTGCAATTGAATACTCGCTGGTGGCACCTGCGTATCTTTAATATTGCTTTGCTTTTCTACCTGTTCGGTCTCTGGTGAGCTTTCGTTCTCTACTTCAACAGAATCAAGGTTGGCGGTATAGCCGAGTGTTGCTATTAAGTCGATCACTTGTTGCTCGGAGAGGAGGGTACGAATCTCTAAGTGCGTTGTTGAAGCCTCAAAAGAAATAACGTCTTGATTAGATTCTAATAAAGATGAAAGTTTTTTGACGCAACCGCCACAGCTTAAGCCTGAAAGGTTTAGCTCGTAGTGATTTCCTGCTTGGTAACCAAGAGATTCAATCGACGAGACGAGCTCTTTAAGAGAAGACTCGGTTTTGACCTCTACTTGCGTCGGGGACAAATTGAGGATCTCCACATCGTGATTCGCATGTAAAGCATTCTCAACTTTTCTCGCACAGCCCATGCAGTTGAGCCCTGATAAAGGTATAACTAACTGATACATAATCTGCACCTCAATAATAGTGATGCTATGAGCTTAAACCTTCCTGCAAGGGTAAGGTCAATACCCATTTGCTACTCACAACAATTTCGTCAAAATCTCTCGAATCCCACAAGTGCACGGTCATTTTACTTGCGAGTGATCTCAAGGTTTTTTCTCTTTGAATATAAAGTTCCGTTAAAACACCTAAAAGATGAATGAAGTCGCTCACGTTTTTTAGATGCTCTCAATGTCAGTTCAGTGTCAAAACGTACTTTTAACGTTTTTTATTTTTTATATTTGATTTTAACTAATTGTTTTTTATTGATTTATTTTATTTTTGATCTTCTCATTTTGAAGTCGCTCAGATTGCTGTAGGGAAAGTTTTTTAGTGCGAAAAAAGTTTGTCATATTTGCCCCGTCCAAACACTGTTTCAAGTTCCTGCCATGTCCTAGTTAGTGAATTTGAAAATGGAAAAAACTAAAAATATAGGGGTTTATAATGTCTTACCTAAAGAAAAGCCTACTTGCCACGGCAATTACCGGCATGATGTTCAGTGGTGCTGCATTTGCTGATGGTGCAAACAGTGACGCAGCAAAAGAGTTTCTAACCAAAGATTCATTTTCTTATGAAGTTTACGGAATCATCGCGATGCAGGCCGCGTACCGCGATTACGATTCTGGCAGCAAAGCAACGGACGATGATTTGGGTGGCATGCAGCTAAACAACGAGTCTCGTATTGGTTTCCGTGGTAAAAAACAATTTGCTAACTTCGACCCTACTTTTATTTGGCAAATCGAAGGCGGTTATGTAGACCCTAGCTTTGGTGGCGAGGGCGCAGGTCTTGGTGAACGTGACACATTCGTCGGTTTTGAAAGTGCATCTTGGGGGCAAATTCGCCTGGGTCGCGTTTTGACACCTATGTACGAATTGGTTGACTGGCCAGCATCTAACCCTGGCCTCGGCGATGTATACGACTGGGGTGGTGCTATTGGTGGCGCCAAGTACCAAGACCGTCAATCAAACACTATCCGCTGGGACTCTCCAATGTTTGCTGACAAATTCTCCCTAGATATCGCAGCTGGTGCAGGTGATAAAGCAGGTCTAGGTGAAGGGGATGACTACTGGGGTGGTATCGCAGCACACTACAAAATTGGTCCTATCCAGTTAGATGCGGCATATGAAGGTAACCGTAATATCAAGATGGAAAGCCAAACGTGGGAAAACAACACGTACTTGGTAGGGGCACAAGGCTGGTTTGATAACGGGATCTCTTTCTTTGCGCAATACAAATACATGGAAGCGGACGCAAGCAATGGTGTGAGTGAAAAGCAAGATGCAATGTCTGCCGCTATCATGTACACCACGGGTGATTGGCAATACAAACTGGCTTACGCCGCTAACTTTGATCTAGAGCGTGATGGTAAGAAAATTAACGATACAGCGGACGATGTGTTATCAGCACAAGTTATGTATTTCGTAGACCCATCGGCAGTGCTGTACGTACGTGCTCGTACTCTAGACTTTGGCGACGGTGCGTCTCAATTAGATAAACCAACAGAAGCACGTTGGAAGTCTGCTGACTACGACGAGTTCTCTGTAGGTGTTGAATACTACTTCTGATTAAAGAAGCAGCTAAAAGGGCGGAAACGCCCTTTTTATCTTGATACTTATTCAAATAAGCCTTTGAAATGACTGGCCTGTAAATTTTAGAGGCTTATCTAAATTGGTATAAAGTGAGAAACCATGATGAAAAAAACAACGACACTTCTCGGACTTTGCGCAATGCTTTCGGCGCCAGCTTTTGCTGCTCAACTCACTCTGCAATCTGAATTAGTTCCTCGCGTTCTCAACGGCGAGTTCGTCTACCCTGAGTGGATATCCAAGAACAACAGCATCGAGTTAAAAGATGGGGAAAACCAATTAGCGGTAACGGTTGGACAAATCGTATTTGAAGATGGAAAGCGCCGTAAATTCGATTCGCAGCCGCTGGTATTAGAGTTTGATGCAGAAAAAGACACCGAGCTTTCTCTGACTTATCAAACATTCCGTACTATTGAAGAGGCGAGAGCCTTCGAACTCGATCCTAAAGTGGTATTGAAAGACAAAAACGGAAAAGAAGTGGCATTCTCTATGGTTCAACTTCGTAAAGGTGGTTTGCAAGGTTTTCGTGATTACGAACGAGAAGTTTCCGACTATAATAACGCAATGAATAAAGAATCGACTAAGGCAAGCATTGCGTCTTCTCCAGCGGAAACCAAAACAATCAAAGCATCGTTTAATGAATTGAGCCGTGAAGAGCAGCAAGAATTTATGCAATGGGCAATGCGTAACCTGAAGTAATTTCGTCTCGTGCTTTAACAGTAAATAGCAGGGCTGTGCCTTTTTGGTTCTGCCCTGTTTTTATTTCTGTTGTCAAACCGATTGTAGAATTGACTTACGGTGGTAAAATGTCGCCACTTTTATCCTTGACATTACAACGAGAGATCTCTCGTTGCTCATTACCCCTAAGGAACTCAAATGACGGTTAAAACTCGTTTTGCTCCTAGCCCAACTGGCTATCTACACGTTGGTGGTGCGCGTACTGCACTTTACTCTTGGCTATACGCTAAAAACCAAGGTGGTGAATTCGTTCTACGTATCGAAGATACAGACCTTGAGCGTAACTCTCAGGAAGCGGTTGATGCAATTCTTGAAGGCATGGAATGGCTAGGCTTGGAGTGGGATGAAGGTCCTTACTACCAAACTCAACGTTTTGACCGTTACAACGAAATGGTTGATAAGCTTCTTGCTGAAGACAAAGCTTACAAATGTTACGCGTCTAAAGAGCTGCTAGATGAAATCCGTGCAGAGCAAGAAGCAAATAAAGAAATGCCTCGCTACGATGCTAACCATCCAAAAATCAAAGCAGCAAACGAAGCGGCAAAAGATGGTGATCCATGTGTTATCCGTTTCCGTAACCCGAAAGAAGGCAGCGTAGTATTTGATGATCAAATCCGTGGTCGCATTGAAATCCGCAACGATCAAATGGATGACCTAATCATTCGTCGTACTGACGGTTCACCTACTTACAACTTCTGTGTAGTAGTGGATGACTGGGACATGGGTATCACGCACGTTGTTCGTGGCGAAGACCACATCAACAACACGCCTCGTCAAATCAACATCTACGAAGCA
>NZ_JAWOTF010000047.1:0-9015 GCF_033338735.1 Vibrio sp. Vb1127
ACAGACAAAGCCTCATTAGCTTCTTTTTCGATAGTTTTTAGCTGTGGCTGCCAACCATCGTAAAGATTGCGCTCTGAATCGATGAGGCGCGTATCGTTATCGGCAGAATAAACAGAAGCTTGCCCTCTGTAGACTTCCTTTCCTTTTCGTTCCGTTCCAGCGTATACAACCAGCTCATTGCCGTGCTCCCAATTGCTCCATGCTGGAGTGCAATGTCGTGCCGTAAGAATGAATTTTCCGTCCAGTAACATTCCGCCGCAGCTAGATGGTCCATACGTCACTTGAACGATGTTGTCGCGATACTCTGCATCAGAAACCCAATTAAAGATATTCGCTTCATTATCGATGTTGCATTGTGCACGGTCGGAGTAGTTTGGATCGTTACAAATATCATCCGCGTTCGCTGAGAATGAGCCGATGATAGCCAAAAGTAAGATGTGTCTTTTCATGCCTAAAGTCCATTTTGTGGAGGTGGTTAAATAATAACCGTGACTAGTCACATAGTCAAGTTTTAGGAGCGTTTTTTAATCGTTCATCTAAAAGAACTTTTGCGAATTTTCGCAAGTGCTCTATATCATCCTCATGCACCCTTATTATTATCTCCCTTATGTTTGAGGCTTTGTCTCTTTCTCGTTGCGCTTTTTTTCTTTCGGCGGCTGACTTCGACATATTTACGAACCTTTATTTGATTTGTGTCTTGTCACAAATGTATGTTAATTGTTACTTGTTGGCAAGTCATGTAAACTATAGGGGTTTACAGTTGCGCGGTTTCAGGCTTTGCCTCGGTTACGTGTCCTTGTGGGAAAACCTCATGAAAAAGGTCTTACTCAGCCTGATAGCTGCCGCTTTTGTTCCTGGTCCAGCATTTGCCGACCAGCTTGATGTTGGTCTAATCAATTTGGAAAAAAGAAATCTCCAAATTAACACCACTATCCAAAAGCTCTATCAACTAGAAGCCGCGGTCACGGCTTACTATCTTGAATTTGGTGGGTTTCCAACCTCTTTGGATGCCTTAACGACTGGCTCGAAACCGTTCTTCAACGGCAGTTTACAAACGCCAATCGGTGCCTTTTCCTCAAAGCTTTCTGCCAACTCGTTTGAGCTTGTTTTTAATCCTCACGATTCAACAAATGACACTCAAGTTGAAATGATGTCATACATCGCATCGTTGACAGCTTCGAACGTTCAGGGAACGGCATTTGAGTACTTTGTTCCAGCTCCGCAATCTAATTCGATCGTGAAGAATATGCTCAACCGTGTTGATGATTCGAATAACGGCAACCGAATGTTGACCGATTTGAGCATGGGGGGGAATGACATTACTGACATTAAAAAACTGTTTGCCGCTGAGGTTGAGTTAAGCGATGCGCTTAACGTGAATAATTTAAGTGCAACATCGATGACATTAGATCAGCTGAACTCGAGCATTAGAGCGCAGATTTCTGGCTCTGCAGTGCTTGGAAATGCCAACTTTTCTGACTTCACTGTCAACAATGACGCGACAGCAAATAACCTGATGATCCAAAACTTGGTAACCACCAACGCCGCCACAGGCAGCGATGTGACAGCCGATAGTTTTACTTCCGCAACGGTGAAAGCGGTGGATGCATCGATTGCAGAAATCAACGGTGATACTGCCACAATCGAAAAAGCATTATTCACTCAGAGCGCCACAGCATCGACCTTTAATGTTGCTAAAACTCTAGAAACCGATGAAGTTCAAGTAGACGTTATTCGCGGCTATAACGCTGTCCCAATCAACTTTACGAGCAAAGTAGAGTTTGCCGATGTCGTCCTAAATGCCCCCCTAAAACTGAATGATGATTTCACGGTAAACGCAAACGCAACCCTTGCCGATACGACAATGCAAAGCTTGGCTCTAGGTGGTGCGCTCACGGGTTTAAATGTCGATGTAAACAAAAACCTCACAGCTCAGCGAGGGAACATTTCAAGAGGGGCGAGAATTAACGGAAGCCTCAATGCGCGTGATGTGTTTGCGACAAATGCTGACTTCTCTAACTCGGTAAACGTTGTAGGAAATACGCAAATCAGCGGCGCTCTCAAAGTGGGTAATCAGATTAATCAAAATGGACGACTCATTTCCAACGGAACGACGCTATACAGTAATGGTTCGTCTCTGGACTCTTTGCTTTTAGGTAGGAACTCGACAGCGTTTGACGCTAGCAAAATCGACGGTTACGGCGTTTCGCAATTAGCTCAACGCAACCAGTCGAACGTGTTCGGGGGAACACAGACATTTAAAAAGGATGTGAATGTCTCGGGTAATGTCTACGTTAACGGTCGTCTAGTCGTGGATTCGTCCGGAAACTTATATGACGGTGGGCAAGCGATTCGAAATGTCTACGCCTCGCAGACGGAAGCGGCAACACTGTACAAAGGGTGGGACAAAAATATTTCTGAATTGAGATCTTCTTTAGAGGGAGAGCTTGGTAGCCTTGAAAGTTACTCAGCATCGGTGAAGTCGCAATATCAAACCGCTCTAGCAAAAGCGAACACACAGAAAACCACTCTAGATTCGTTAGGTAGAAGTTTCCATACAATAACCGAAAGAAACGCAGATACTAACGATAAAATCAGCACATTGATTTCGAGCCGAAAAGCCGAGGAATCAAAATTAACTAGTGCCGTCAAAAAGTTAGACAGCGGTCCAACCTATCAAAACCGCTCTTGTTCGATTGTTACTACCAGGACTGAAACAGGTGTTGATACAAACCGATTCACGGAGAACGTGATCGATTATTGCCAAGGGAATGCCGTCACTCAGACGAAAACAGCTCAATACGGCACACTCAATTAAGTTAACCCACATTTCAAAAAACACTTTTCTAGGAAAGTGTTTTTTTTTGCCTGTTGGCAGTGAAAATTAACTCAAACGATAAGCCCCAAAAATACAGTTAAAAGTGGCTGAAAAGCGTCACAAACTTTCAATTCGATTTTTGGCTATATAGGCAAGGAATAATGCTAAAAAACCGCCCTACGAGCATTACAGCGCGTTGAGAGTGGTTTTTTAGCAATGATTTTGAGCATTTAACATATAACCAATGATGCGCACCAAAAAAACTAGTCATCTAAAGCGTGCTTTGCTGCCTTTTCTTGGCAAAACGAAACACCAACCGCCGTGACGTTTTCCAGTAGGTACGCTTTATCTGTGTCAGTCTGTCCTCGATACAGCTCTGAAAGCTCCTTGAACGGTTCAGCTAAGTCAGCATCAATTCGGATCTGCTTGGTTGGCGTAGCCTTTTTTCGTCCTGATCCCTCTCTTTTCCCACCGTGATTCGAGTTTGCTTTACGAATTTCTTCGGTGCGTTCTAGCATGGAGTGCATTTCATCTATGAGTGCATGGACGTTATGCATATAGAACGATTTACTTTTTCGCTGCCAGATACATAGCTGGATATTGGATTGCACCTTATCGAAATAGCTTGAGGCGTTTTTATCGATTTTCGCCGCCCATTGGGTGATTGGTGTTAACCACAAATGCGCGTCTAGAAGCTCAGTGAGCAGTTCTGAGCAAGGGTCTGGCAATTTTCCTTCGGGTGTGGTCGGTGGCTCGATGTAGTCCCAATCTAGTGCAGCAACTCGATTGCTGGACTGGATGAATTTCTCAAGGTTTGAGACGTTGTTTTCAAATGACTGCGATGCCATGATTTTTTCCCTTCGCAATTGATTCAGAAGTGAGCATGTTGTGTTTAACCAATAGCGCAACGTGGTGCTCTATTAGTGTCGTGATTTGCTTCGACATCGTGCTATCCGTGCCGAAGACATTGAATTTTAAATTAAACCTTTGCTTATCGACGAATGCAATCGCGCTCTCAATGAAATCGTGGTTTGACAACATGCTTACATGCAAATCGATAATGATCGGCTCAGGTTGAGCGTCATTTGACTCTATGTGCTTTTGCATCGCGTCTTGTATCAAATAGTCGCTGCAGCGAGCTGCCGCAACCATATCTCTAAGTAGTGAATGAGCGTCCAGTTCGTCAATGAATAGTTTCAGCTCTGAATTAACCACTTTGGCGTGTATGCGTCCATTCTGGACTAGCTCGCATACGTCTGACGTGTTTAGGCGTTCTAAGTGCATTTATCAATCTCCGTGCTTTGTTTGAGTTGATATTACAAACAAATCTTGATTTTTGCACCAGAAATCAAAAGGCACACGTCACACTTTTGTAAATGGTTTTTGCACCACGTTTCAAGTGGTGTAATTACTGTTATTTGTGGTAATTCGGAATACTTGGGTGAGGTAGTCCGCTTCCTCGACCTCCGACTAATCTGAAAAAAGACTCAGATTAGCTACGGCACTGCGGTGCGGTATAGGTTTTAAGGGCGTTTGAGAGGGGGTGTGGCTAAAGAGTTAAAATATAAAGTGTATATTTTAAAATGATCATTTACTGCAAAATAGATCTTTTTCGAGATCAAAGCCTTGCTTCAAGCGAGTCTGACGCATAATATTTACCCCAGATATGACAAAACCGACCCTGCAAGGTCGGTTTAGTCGGAATACTTACTGGTTAGACGCCGTTTGTAAGTCCTTTCATGATAGCCATATCGTTAAAGCACTTCAAGTATTCCTGCACTCTATTTGGATCAAGATGTTTTGGATAGAGCGATGCGTATCAGCCACCGACCAAGGGAAGTTCCAAAGGTGGCAGGTAAAGGCACTAATCTCAACTAGGCAAATAGCCCGATAAAACCGCCCCTTTTAGCTGCTAGAGGGGACAAGCGGAAAAGGAATAACAGATTAGTGTTGTGTGACTGGAATGGGGGCGTAGAGCCTAACACACAGCGCAGGGCAGTCCGAAATAAGGGGAGAAATCCTTAATTCTGAAAGCGACCAAAATGATGCTCAAATTCACTCAAAAAGAGTCGAAATTGGGTAGGGGTCGGCACAGCCGAAATAAGCAAATTTCGCGCCTCTTGAGGCAGCATTATCTCTGTTGGTGGAGCTGAGCGAGCTTGCGAGCGACTTCATTACTCGCGGCTTTAGCCGCTTTTTTTTTACTGCTTCAATATCATTATTTTTAAACCTCTTATACCTAGCGCACGGTTTGTTGTTGAATATGCGAGCGTAGCGAGTCTTTCAATTACAAATGCGCAATATAACCCTCACCCAAACCTTGCCACTGCCTCTCTGAAGCCATAATTCACCATAATTCACCCCCGTGTGACCGTCACAAAATCCGCCTTTTTTTTGCGCTGAAACTGTACGAATTTTCAGCGCACTGTTAGCCTTTCTGATATTCACTAAGCGCACAGAGCTTTAATGAGCCAGCATAAACATGTCCCGTATCTCAACTTCGTTGAGGGACATGTTGCTGGCAAGGGAATTTCCCTTGACCCTTTTTAAAAACCAGAGACAAAAAGATCATGGACCACACAAAAAGTCAGCGTCGAAACAAATCGGTCAATCTTCTCTTCTCACTGGATGAGTTAGAGAAAATTAAGAGCAAGGCTATTGGCAGTCCGGCAACTTGGATTCGAAATACTGCGTTGAATTATGAGTCCGTGCCGTTGCTCGAATCGACCCCACGAGAGCACGAGGTAAAAATTCGTGTTACCGAGGATGAGTGGGGAGTTTTGAATCAAAAATCAGGCTCCGTTCCTCTTGCTGCTTGGTTGCGAAATCTTGCTTTGCAGACACATGTCCACAAAGCAAAGAGCGCAGAACTGAAAGAGCAGCAGAAGAGTTTTAAGCCTGTTGACCCTGCATTGTTGAGGCAAATTGCCGCAGTCGGTAACAACCTCAACCAGATTTCTAGAAAGGTGCATCTTCAGTTTGCAAATGGGGGATTTAATTCTAGTGCTTTGCTTATGCAGCTCAGTGTCCTAGAGGGACAGTTGAATCATTTAATTCAGATGCATTCGGTTGAAGCTGATGATCGTTAAGTTCTTTAATCAAGGGAAAAACCTCAACAATCTTGGTCCAGTTCGCTACCTGCTCGGGAAAGAATTTGAGAGGGAGGGAGCCATTCTAGAGCGTGGCTCACCAGAGGTTACGGAGTCACTTATTCATTCTTGCGACTACAAAACCAAGTACACAAGCGGCTGCTTGTCATTTACCGAACCTTTGGAGCATTTCACGCGCTCTGAGCTTGAGTACTTAATGGATGATTTCGAAAAAGCGTTACTCCCTGGTCTAGATAAATCTGATTACGATTGTTTGTGGGTAACGCATACGGACAAAGGACGATTGGAGCTTAACTTTGTAGTGCCTCGAATCAACTTGAGAACGGGGAAGCAGCTCAATGTTTATTACCATGCCAAGGATGAATCTCGCATCGATGCATGGAAGAAAATCCAAAACATCACATTTGGGCTGCACGACCCTGACGACCCTGCAAACCAACGTCAAATCGAACGCAATGCTCAGTACATGCCTGAGAGTATTAAAGCTTCAAAAGAATCTATTCACGCCTTAATTGAAGAGGCAATTGTTAACGGTGCGATTCGCAACCGTGATGAGTTAATCAATTTTCTTCTTGTCTCTGGCGTTGAGCTGGCTGACACAAAGAACCCTATCAAACCCAAATCGATATCGATAAAAAACCCCAACGGGAAACGACCGATTCGCTTACAGGGAGAAATCTACAGTGACCAATTTGACCCAGACAAAGACGCAACCGGGCAGATCATCAAAAGCGACAAACGAGCCGACCTTGGTCGAAAGGTTAGCGTTGCAAAGCAAGTCTACACAGCAGCAAGCTCTGAACGTCTTGAACGAGCAAGAGACTTTTATGCTCGCGCTTCTAAGAGAAAGGCAAAGGAAAACCAAAAACGTCATGCAAAGGCTAGACAGCACAAGCGTGACGGCTCTGGAAAAGGCAATGCTCAACGCAGAAAGCCAGAGAATGAGAAAGTGGCTGATAATTCCCATTCTATCGATAGCGGTATCGATAGCAGCCTCAGCGAGCGTCTTGATGCTTACAAGCGCGAAGTTGGCAGCGATTCAAGCAGATATACAACAAGCAGAAATCACGCTCCAAAAACAAGACCAACATTAAGAGAACAGCTTTTAGCTAATAGTCGAGGGGGACACTATGACGGAAATCGAGCAGAGAATGAACAAGGCTTTTTTGGGAAATTTGGAGCAGTTACAGTCATGCTTGGAAGAGTTAAAACCTATGTCCAAGAATACCGAAGAAATGCCTCAAGCCTTGGGACAGTCTACCGAAAAATTGTTGAACGCATTGAAAGCGATCGAATCAGACAATCACAAATTGAAGCGTCAGAACTACTTGTTGCACGAACAGTTAAACTCTTCTCAAACGCAAATGAAGAGTTTGGAAAAACAAGTCGAGAACTTGAGTATGCAAGTGAACAAATTGCTCGACTTTCTGCAAAATTGAGTCAAAACCGAACTCCCTCAACAGGCGATACCAAGAAAACAATTGCTGGCATTCCTCTACCGGAGGATGATAGCTGGAAAGATGATCCCAAATTTAAGCCATAAAAAAATGCAGCCAACTGGCTGCATTTTTTTGTGGTTTATTTTCTCTTTCGGAATCGTCCGAGAGCAAGTAAAGCAATTAGTCCGAACATGCCAACACTTCCACCGCTTCCCGACTTGCCAGCGCTTCCACCTGTTTCTGGTTCAGTGCCGGTGTCTGGATTTGTGCCGGTATCTGGGTCTGTACCAGTATCTGGATCTGTGCCGGTGTCTGAGTCTATTTCATCCTTTCTGTAGGCTACGGTGACATTAACCACTGTTGAGCTATCTGCCGTGCGGTACACTGCTTTATAGATGCCCGGTCTTGCTCGATGGTCTTTGGTATCAAATGAGAGTGTCCAATGCGTCACTGCTTCTTTGTATATGCCTTTTTCTGGATTGGATGAGAGGTTTACAGCGTCTTTCTTTTCGCCGTAAATCCACCATTGCTCAGGCACATAATCTTCACTATCGAGTGGCGTTGCTTCAAAAACTAACGCGAAATCAAGCGGGTTCTCAAGTGTGCTTAGTGCTCTCACATCAATTGGCTCGTGCTCTACGATTGCAGGGCTGTCTGCATCCACTTCAAAGTAAATCTCTTTCGGAATCGCCGGAAACTCTGGCTTTTCGAGTTGAGAAAAATCCTTTTTGATGAGCGAAATTGGTATCACTTTGTTTGTGTTGATTTGAACTTGACCGCTTGTGCTATCTTCTGTGCTATCCCCTGAAATCGTTACACGACAGTGCTCGAAATACGCTAGTGTTTCAGGGCAATTATGCTTAAGGCTCAATGAGCTTGCACCAAGCAAAATCGGCGCGACAGCAATACGATTAGAACTGAAATTTTGCACGTCAAATGAGTGTACAAATTGCTGTTGAGAAGTTGGTACCTGAATGTTTAATTCTGACGGTGCGATAATGTCATTAATTGCCGCTTGGAAAAGGCTATCAAAACCAAGAAATGATGTGAACTCAGCAACTTGTCCACAATCTTCACCGCTCACTCGACTTGCAACACCGACCGCGTAATTGTTGCTATCAAAGACAGTCGTTCCGCTATCGCCGTTATTAATGAGAGCTTCTTGATCGCACGTTGACCAGAATGCCGAATTCGTAAAAAAGAACATACTTAAGTATTGCCCACCTAGTGGAGAGTCTACGATTTCAGCTTTCATATGCTGTAGTTGTGGGCGATGAAAAGAAAGTTCCAGTTTTTTCATCTTGGCAGGTTCAACGCCGAATGCATTCCAACCCCAACCTTGGAAAAAGAACTTCTCACCCTTTTGGTATTGCTCAAACTTCCCTTTATATTCATCTAGTTTTTCGAATGAAACATCCAAATTTGGATTTAAATTATTCGTTAAAACAAGTGCATTGCTTGAGGTGTGAGGAATGGTTGAGTTTAACTCCACTAATACGAGGTCGTTTTGTCCTGGTGTAGTTTCCGCAGCCCAGTCTCCAATCCAGCGATCAATATCTAGCTGAGTGGATACAGACAAAGCCTCATTAGCTTCTTTTTCGATAGTTTTTAGCTGTGGCTGCCAACCATCGTAAAGATTGCGCTCTGA
>NZ_JAWOTF010000048.1:0-8247 GCF_033338735.1 Vibrio sp. Vb1127
TTCAGGTAAAGGCAGAGGGTCTGGATATCCCTGTCATTCATGACCTTCAATGCCTGTTGTCTGACTACTGAGAAGGGTTGATTATCATCAATGTTCTCATCCACAAACAGATGCAGTAACTCTGCCGCTTTCGTGACATTGTCCGCGGCTGACTGCCAGGACAGGAACACTGCTTGTTGTGCAAAGGTGTTGGCAGCTTCTTGTTGCTTGCGGATATGGTAAATGAACCCATCAGTTAACCGTTCCAGTGCCAGTTGTATCCGCTCTGTCAGGTGACATAGCAACCATAGATGCTGCTGTGCGCGTTTGAATCGTTTGAGTTTACTACCGTAATAGTTGATGAGCTCACCGAAGTGTTGTCGATTTTTAAGAGACAGATTAAGCCCATCGATAACGCCATTGATTTGCGTGCGCCATGGCGCTAACTGATGATAAAGGGCAAGCTCTTTTTTAAGTTCAGGTACGGTCAGACTTTTTGCACCGCCTCTGAGCTGGTTCAGGCTTAGTCCGTCATCAATGGCTGTTATGCTGTCCAGAAAGACGTGAAGTTCAGGACTGGTGAGTTGATTAAGTTGGTGCGCCAGGTCTTTTCTGACCTGCTGCATCGCTCTGCTTATCAGTCTCTGGAGTACGGTGTACCTAGGGATAGCAATGCTGTGACTGGTTAGGAATTCAATAGCAGTATCAAAGAGGTAACGCGGCTCCAGCCAGGCATTGCCCACCTGAACAAGGTGGTCGAAAAGAGAATTGAAGTGCTGACTTTCGTCCCATTTGTGATAACCAGCAAGGTCTAATACTTTTGCGTAGAGTCGATCTTTTTGTTTTTGTGAGGGAGTGAATGGTCTGAGCCCCTTGCCGCCAAGCAGCTCTTTACTGATGAACATTAAATCCTTAGAAACCTGCGAGTAAGCGATATCTAGGATGACGGGCTTTGATTTGAAGTATCCCAAAATCGCGACAAAGTAACATCTATGAGCTCTGAGACGAATTGACCGAAAAACTGCCAATTCCGCATCGTTCAGAGAAAAGTACAGACGTTGTTCTTCGATTGAAAAAATGGGTGGGGAATAAAGATCTGCCTGTTCTGCTCTCGTGAGAATAGTAATTTCGTTTTTGATGGCCATATCAGGGCTGTTCCGTATTAAATGTACGATATTTACCTAATTTGCCACACTTATAAGTAGTAACCCACCTCCGCAGCCATTTATTGGTGTGGTCTACAGAGGATTAAGTCTTTTTAGAGGGGAAAATCCCTAGAACCCCATCTCCAAACATATCAAGCGTGTCTGTATCCCACTCTATTGTAAACAAGACATTTTTATCTTTTATATTCAATGGCTTATTTTCCTGCTAATTGGTAATACCATGAAAAATACCATGCTCAGAAAAGGCTTAACAATATTTTGAAAAATTGCCTACTGAGCGCTGCCGCACAGCTCCATAGGCCGCTTTCCTGGCTTTGCTTCCAGATGTATGCTATTCTGCTCCTGCAGCTAATGGATCACCGCAAACAGGTTACTCGCCTGGGGATTCCCTTTCGACCCGAGCATCCGTATGAGACTCATGCTCGATTATTATTATTATAGAAGCCCCCATGAATAAATCGCTCATCATTTTCGGCATCGTCAACATAACCTCGGACAGTTTCTCCGATGGAGGCCGGTATCTGGCGCCAGACGCAGCCATTGCGCAGGCGCGTAAGCTGATGGCCGAGGGGGCAGATGTGATCGACCTCGGTCCGGCATCCAGCAATCCCGACGCCGCGCCTGTTTCGTCCGACACAGAAATCGCGCGTATCGCGCCGGTGCTGGACGCGCTCAAGGCAGATGGCATTCCCGTCTCGCTCGACAGTTATCAACCCGCGACGCAAGCCTATGCCTTGTCGCGTGGTGTAGCCTATCTCAATGATATTCGCGGTTTTCCAGACGCTGCGTTCTATCCGCAATTGGCGAAATCATCTGCCAAACTCGTCGTTATGCATTCGGTGCAAGACGGGCAGGCAGATCGGCGCGAGGCACCCGCTGGCGACATCATGGATCACATTGCGGCGTTCTTTGACGCGCGCATCGCGGCGCTGACGGGTGCCGGTATCAAACGCAACCGCCTTGTCCTTGATCCCGGCATGGGGTTTTTTCTGGGGGCTGCTCCCGAAACCTCGCTCTCGGTGCTGGCGCGGTTCGATGAATTGCGGCTGCGCTTCGATTTGCCGGTGCTTCTGTCTGTTTCGCGCAAATCCTTTCTGCGCGCGCTCACAGGCCGTGGTCCGGGGGATGTCGGGGCCGCGACACTCGCTGCAGAGCTTGCCGCCGCCGCAGGTGGAGCTGACTTCATCCGCACACACGAGCCGCGCCCCTTGCGCGACGGGCTGGCGGTATTGGCGGCGCTGAAAGAAACCGCAAGAATTCGTTAACTGCACATTCGGGATATTTCTCTATATTCGCGCTTCATCAGAAAACTGAAGGAACCTCCATTGAATCGAACTAATATTTTTTTTGGTGAATCGCATTCTGACTGGTTGCCTGTCAGAGGCGGAGAATCTGGTGATTTTGTTTTTCGACGTGGTGACGGGCATGCCTTCGCGAAAATCGCACCTGCTTCCCGCCGCGGTGAGCTCGCTGGAGAGCGTGACCGCCTCATTTGGCTCAAAGGTCGAGGTGTGGCTTGCCCCGAGGTGATCAACTGGCAGGAGGAACAGGAGGGTGCATGCTTGGTGATAACGGCAATTCCGGGAGTACCGGCGGCTGATCTGTCTGGAGCGGATTTGCTCAAAGCGTGGCCGTCAATGGGGCAGCAACTTGGCGCTGTTCACAGCCTATCGGTTGATCAATGTCCGTTTGAGCGCAGGCTGTCGCGAATGTTCGGACGCGCCGTTGATGTGGTGTCCCGCAATGCCGTCAATCCCGACTTCTTACCGGACGAGGACAAGAGTACGCCGCAGCTCGATCTTTTGGCTCGTGTCGAACGAGAGCTACCGGTGCGGCTCGACCAAGAGCGCACCGATATGGTTGTTTGCCATGGTGATCCCTGCATGCCGAACTTCATGGTGGACCCTAAAACTCTTCAATGCACGGGTCTGATCGACCTTGGGCGGCTCGGAACAGCAGATCGCTATGCCGATTTGGCACTCATGATTGCTAACGCCGAAGAGAACTGGGCAGCGCCAGATGAAGCAGAGCGCGCCTTCGCTGTCCTATTCAATGTATTGGGGATCGAAGCCCCCGACCGCGAACGCCTTGCCTTCTATCTGCGATTGGACCCTCTGACTTGGGGTTGATGTTCATGCCGCCTGTTTTTCCTGCTCATTGGCACGTTTCGCAACCTGTTCTCATTGCGGACACCTTTTCCAGCCTCGTTTGGAAAGTTTCATTGCCAGACGGGACTCCTGCAATCGTCAAGGGATTGAAACCTATAGAAGACATTGCTGATGAACTGCGCGGGGCCGACTATCTGGTATGGCGCAATGGGAGGGGAGCAGTCCGGTTGCTCGGTCGTGAGAACAATCTGATGTTGCTCGAATATGCCGGGGAGCGAATGCTCTCTCACATCGTTGCCGAGCACGGCGACTACCAGGCGACCGAAATTGCAGCGGAACTAATGGCGAAGCTGTATGCCGCATCTGAGGAACCCCTGCCTTCTGCCCTTCTCCCGATCCGGGATCGCTTTGCAGCTTTGTTTCAGCGGGCGCGCGATGATCAAAACGCAGGTTGTCAAACTGACTACGTCCACGCGGCGATTATAGCCGATCAAATGATGAGCAATGCCTCGGAACTGCGTGGGCTACATGGCGATCTGCATCATGAAAACATCATGTTCTCCAGTCGCGGCTGGCTGGTGATAGATCCCGTCGGTCTGGTCGGTGAAGTGGGCTTTGGCGCCGCCAATATGTTCTACGATCCGGCTGACAGAGACGACCTTTGTCTCGATCCTAGACGCATTGCACAGATGGCGGACGCATTCTCTCGTGCGCTGGACGTCGATCCGCGTCGCCTGCTCGACCAGGCGTACGCTTATGGGTGCCTTTCCGCAGCTTGGAACGCGGATGGAGAAGAGGAGCAACGCGATCTAGCTATCGCGGCCGCGATCAAGCAGGTGCGACAGACGTCATACTAGATATCAAGCGACTTCTCCTATCCCCTGGGAACACATCAATCTTACCGGAGAATATCGTTGGCCAAAGCCTTAGCGTAGGATTTCGCCCTCTCCCGCAAACGACCCCTATTTGCGGAACTGCGGGCGTGGCGCTGTTGGTGTTGACACCAAACGCAGCGCTAGATCCTGTCGGCGTCGCAGCGGGCCTGGCGGGGGCGGTTTCCATGGCGTTCGGAACCGTGCTGACCCGCAAGTGGCAACCTCCCGTGCCTCTGCTCACCTTTACCGCCTGGCAACTGGCGGCCGGAGGACTTCTGCTCGTTCCAGTAGCTTTAGTGTTTGATCCGCCAATCCCGATGCCTACAGGAACCAATGTTCTCGGCCTGGCGTGGCTCGGCCTGATCGGAGCGGGTTTAACCTACTTGCTTTGGTTCCGGGGGATCTCGCGACTCGAACCTACAGTTGTTTCCTTACTGGGCTTTCTCAGCCCGGGGACCGCCGTGTTGCTAGGATGGTTGTTCTTGGATCAGACGCTGAGTGCGCTTCAAATCATCGGCGTCCTGCTCGTGATCGGGAGTATCTGGCTGGGCCAACGTTCCAACCGCACTCCTAGGGCGCGTATAGCTTGCCGGAAGTCGCCTTGACCCGCATGGCATAGGCCTATCGTTTCCACGATCAGCGATCGGCTCGTTGCCCTGCGCCGCTCCAAAGCCCGCGACGCAGCGCCGGCAGGCAGAGCAAGTAGAGGGCAGCGCCTGCAATCCATGCCCACCCGTTCCACGTTGTTATAGAAGCCGCATAGATCGCCGTGAAGAGGAGGGGTCCGACGATCGAGGTCAGGCTGGTGAGCGCCGCCAGTGAGCCTTGCAGCTGCCCCTGACGTTCCTCATCCACCTGCCTGGACAACATTGTTTGCAGCGCCGGCATTCCGATGCCACCCGAAGCAAGCAGGACCATGATCGGGAACGCCATCCATCCCCGTGTCGCGAAGGCAAGCAGGATGTAGCCTGTGCCGTCGGCAATCATTCCGAGCATGAGTGCCCGCCTTTCGCCGAGCCGGGCGGCTACAGGGCCGGTGATCATTGCCTGGGCGAGTGAATGCAGAATGCCAAATGCGGCAAGCGAAATGCCGATCGTGGTCGCGTCCCAGTGAAAGCGATCCTCGCCGAAAATGACCCAAAGCGCGGCCGGCACCTGTCCGACAAGTTGCATGATGAAGAAGACCGCCATCAGGGCGGCGACGACGGTCATGCCCCGGGCCCACCGGAACGAAGCGAGCGGGTTGAGAGCCTCCCGGCGTAACGGCCGGCGTTCGCCTTTGTGCGACTCCGGCAAAAGGAAACAGCCCGTCAGGAAATTGAGGCCGTTCAAGGCTGCCGCGGCGAAGAACGGAGCGTGGGGGGAGAAACCGCCCATCAGCCCACCGAGCACAGGTCCCGCGACCATCCCGAACCCGAAACAGGCGCTCATGAAGCCGAAGTGCCGCGCGCGCTCATCGCCATCAGTGATATCGGCAATATAAGCGCCGGCTACCGCCCCAGTCGCCCCGGTGATGCCGGCCACGATCCGCCCGATATAGAGAACCCAAAGGAAAGGCGCTGTCGCCATGATGGCGTAGTCGACAGTGGCGCCGGCCAGCGAGACGAGCAAGATTGGCCGCCGCCCGAAACGATCCGACAGCGCGCCCAGCACAGGTGCGCAGGCAAATTGCACCAACGCATACAGCGCCAGCAGAATGCCATAGTGGGCGGTGACGTCGTTCGAGTGAACCAGATCGCGCAGGAGGCCCGGCAGCACCGGCATAATCAGGCCGATGCCGACAGCGTCGAGCGCGACAGTGCTCAGAATTACGATCAGGGGTCTGTTGGGTTTCACGTCTGGCCTCCGGACCAGCCTCCGCTGGTCCGATTGAACGCGCGGATTCTTTATCACTGATAAGTTGGTGGACATATTATGTTTATCAGTGATAAAGTGTCAAGCATGACAAAGTTGCAGCCGAATACAGTGATCCGTGCCGCCCTGGACCTGTTGAACGAGGTCGGCGTAGACGGTCTGACGACACGCAAACTGGCGGAACGGTTGGGGGTTCAGCAGCCGGCGCTTTACTGGCACTTCAGGAACAAGCGGGCGCTGCTCGACGCACTGGCCGAAGCCATGCTGGCGGAGAATCATACGCATTCGGTGCCGAGAGCCGACGACGACTGGCGCTCATTTCTGATCGGGAATGCCCGCAGCTTCAGGCAGGCGCTGCTCGCCTACCGCGATGGCGCGCGCATCCATGCCGGCACGCGACCGGGCGCACCGCAGATGGAAACGGCCGACGCGCAGCTTCGCTTCCTCTGCGAGGCGGGTTTTTCGGCCGGGGACGCCGTCAATGCGCTGATGACAATCAGCTACTTCACTGTTGGGGCCGTGCTTGAGGAGCAGGCCGGCGACAGCGATGCCGGCGAGCGCGGCGGCACCGTTGAACAGGCTCCGCTCTCGCCGCTGTTGCGGGCCGCGATAGACGCCTTCGACGAAGCCGGTCCGGACGCAGCGTTCGAGCAGGGACTCGCGGTGATTGTCGATGGATTGGCGAAAAGGAGGCTCGTTGTCAGGAACGTTGAAGGACCGAGAAAGGGTGACGATTGATCAGGACCGCTGCCGGAGCGCAACCCACTCACTACAGCAGAGCCATGTAGACAACATCCCCTCCCCCTTTCCACCGCGTCAGACGCCCGTAGCAGCCCGCTACGGGCTTTTTCATGCCCTGCCCTAGCGTCCAAGCCTCACGGCCGCGCTCGGCCTCTCTGGCGAGGCGGATGTGACGCGGGTGCGCTTCGTGAAATCAGCCCAGCGGCTCGGATTCAGCCTCGACGAGATCGCAGAGCTGCTGAGGCTGGATGACGGCACCCACTGCGAGGAAGCCAGCAGCCTGGCCGAGCACAAGCTTCAGGACGTGCGCGAAAAAATGACCGACCTGGCGCGCATGGAAACCGTGCTATCCGAACTTGTGTTCGCCTGCCATGCGCGGCAAGGGAACGTTTCTTGCCCGCTGATTGCTTCGCTGCAAGGGGAGAAAGAGCCGCGTGGTGCCGACGCGGTGTAGCCGAGGGTAGTTACGCCTTAGCGTGCTTTATTTTCCGTTTTCTGAGACGACCCCTTCATGCCGCCTGTTTTTCCTGCTCATTGGCACGTTTCGCAACCTGTTCTCATTGCGGACACCTTTTCCAGCCTCGTTTGGAAAGTTTCATTGCCAGACGGGACTCCTGCAATCGTCAAGGGATTGAAACCTATAGAAGACATTGCTGATGAACTGCGCGGGGCCGACTATCTGGTATGGCGCAATGGGAGGGGAGCAGTCCGGTTGCTCGGTCGTGAGAACAATCTGATGTTGCTCGAATATGCCGGGGAGCGAATGCTCTCTCACATCGTTGCCGAGCACGGCGACTACCAGGCGACCGAAATTGCAGCGGAACTAATGGCGAAGCTGTATGCCGCATCTGAGGAACCCCTGCCTTCTGCCCTTCTCCCGATCCGGGATCGCTTTGCAGCTTTGTTTCAGCGGGCGCGCGATGATCAAAACGCAGGTTGTCAAACTGACTACGTCCACGCGGCGATTATAGCCGATCAAATGATGAGCAATGCCTCGGAACTGCGTGGGCTACATGGCGATCTGCATCATGAAAACATCATGTTCTCCAGTCGCGGCTGGCTGGTGATAGATCCCGTCGGTCTGGTCGGTGAAGTGGGCTTTGGCGCCGCCAATATGTTCTACGATCCGGCTGACAGAGACGACCTTTGTCTCGATCCTAGACGCATTGCACAGATGGCGGACGCATTCTCTCGTGCGCTGGACGTCGATCCGCGTCGCCTGCTCGACCAGGCGTACGCTTATGGGTGCCTTTCCGCAGCTTGGAACGCGGATGGAGAAGAGGAGCAACGCGATCTAGCTATCGCGGCCGCGATCAAGCAGGTGCGACAGACGTCATACTAGATATCAAGCGACTTCTCCTATCCCCTGGGAACACATCAATCTCACCGGAGAATATCGCTGGCCAAAGCCTTAGCGTAGGATTCCGCCCCTTCCCGCAAACGACCCCAAACAGGAAACGCAGCTGAAACGGGAAGCTCAACACCCACTGACGCATGGGTTGTTCAGGCAGTACTTCATCAACC
>NZ_JAWOTF010000049.1:0-2500 GCF_033338735.1 Vibrio sp. Vb1127
CTGGGCTAGCTGGATTCGAACCAGCGCATGACGGAGTCAAAGTCCGTTGCCTTACCGCTTGGCTATAGCCCATCGAATTCTTACTTAATTATATGTAAGTATCCATTAGATTATTTATAATTTTTAAAATAAAAATGGGGCGACTGATGGGAATCGAACCCACGAATGCCGGAGCCACAATCCGGTGCGTTAACCACTTCGCCACAACCGCCATGATTTCTGGTGCCGACTAGAGGACTTGAACCCCCAACCTACTGATTACAAGTCAGTTGCTCTACCAATTGAGCTAAGTCGGCTAAATGGTGGAGGATGACGGGATCGAACCGCCGACCCCCTGCTTGTAAGGCAGGTGCTCTCCCAGCTGAGCTAATCCTCCATTTGCCTGGCAACGTCCTACTCTCACAGGGACAAGGTCCCAACTACCATCGGCGCTAGAGAGCTTAACTTCCGTGTTCGGTATGGGAACGGGTGTGACCTCTCTGCCATCATCACCAAACTATTGAAGGCATATTCCTTCAAAACTAGATAACATTTGCTACATATTATATGGTTAAGTCCTCGATCTATTAGTATTCGTCAGCTCCACATGTCACCATGCTTCCACCTCGAACCTATCAACCTGATCATCTTTCAGGGATCTTACTAGCTTACGCTATGGGAAATCTCATCTTGAGGGGGGCTTCATGCTTAGATGCTTTCAGCACTTATCCCTTCCGCACATAGCTACCCAGCTATGCCCTTGGCAGAACAACTGGTACACCAGCGGTGCGTCCATCCCGGTCCTCTCGTACTAAGGACAGCTCCTCTCAAATTTCCTACGCCCACGACGGATAGGGACCGAACTGTCTCACGACGTTCTGAACCCAGCTCGCGTACCGCTTTAATGGGCGAACAGCCCAACCCTTGGGACCGACTACAGCCCCAGGATGCGATGAGCCGACATCGAGGTGCCAAACCTCCCCGTCGATGTGGACTCTTGGGGGAGATAAGCCTGTTATCCCCGGGGTAGCTTTTATCCGTTGAGCGATGGCCCTTCCATGCGGAACCACCGGATCACTAAGCCCGACTTTCGTCCCTGCTCGACTTGTAGGTCTCGCAGTCAAGCTCCCTTATGCCTTTGCACTCTACGAATGATTTCCAACCATTCTGAGGGAACCTTTGGGCGCCTCCGTTACACTTTAGGAGGCGACCGCCCCAGTCAAACTGCCCACCTGACACTGTCTCCCGGGTCGATAAGACCCGTAGGTTAGAATTTCAATACAGTCAGGGCGGTATCCCACCAGCGCCTCCACCGAAGCTAGCGCTCCGGTTTCAAAGGCTCCCGCCTATCCTGTACAAACTGTACCAAAATTCAATATCAGGCTACAGTAAAGCTCCACGGGGTCTTTCCGTCCTGTCGCGGGTAACCTGCATCTTCACAGGTACTATAATTTCACCGAGTCTCTGGTTGAGACAGTGCCCAAATCGTTACACCTTTCGTGCGGGTCGGAACTTACCCGACAAGGAATTTCGCTACCTTAGGACCGTTATAGTTACGGCCGCCGTTTACTGGGGCTTCAGTTCAGAGCTTCGCTTACGCTAACCCCTCTCCTTAACCTTCCAGCACCGGGCAGGTGTCACCCCCTATACTTCGCCTTACGGCTTCGCAGAGAGCTGTGTTTTTGCTAAACAGTCGCTTGGGCCTATTCACTGCGGCTTTCCGTTAAGAAAGCACCCCTTCTCCCGAAGTTACGGGGTCATTTTGCCGAGTTCCTTAACCAGAGTTCTCTCGCACACCTTAGGATTCTCTCCTCGCCTACCTGTGTCGGTTTGCGGTACAGGCACCTTTTATCTCGCTAGAAGCTTTTCTTGGCAGCGGGGAATCAAAGACTTCGCTCCATAAGGAGCTTCCCCATCACAGCTCAGCCTTCACGATAAGCGGATTTGCCTACTTATCAGCCTAACTGCTTGGACGTGCACAACCAATCGCACGCTTCTTCTATCCTTCTGCGTCCCTCCATTGCTCAAACGATAAAGAGGTGGTACAGGAATATCAACCTGTTGTCCATCGCCTACGCCTGTCGGCCTCGGCTTAGGTCCTGACTAACCCTGAGCGGACGAGCCTTCCTCAGGAAACCTTAGGCATTCGGTGGACGGGATTCTCACCCGTCTTTCGCTACTCATACCGGCATTCTCACTTCTAAGCACTCCACCAGTCCTTCCGGTCTGACTTCACTGTCCTTAGAACGCTCCCCTACCACTGATACCATTGGTATCAATCCGCAGCTTCGGTGGTGTATTTAGCCCCGGTACATTTTCGGCGCAGAGTCACTCGACTAGTGAGCTATTACGCACTCTTTAAATGGTGGCTGCTTCTAAGCCAACATCCTAGTTGTCTAAGCAACTCCACATCCTTTTCCACTTAATACACACTTTGGGACCTTAGCTGGCGGTCTGGGCTGTTTCCCTTTTGACTACGGATCTTATCACTCGCAGTCTGACTCCTAAGGATAAGTCATTG
>NZ_JAWOTF010000049.1:5000-8123 GCF_033338735.1 Vibrio sp. Vb1127
CCCGGTTTCCCGGAGTTATCCCAGTCTTATGGGCAGGTTACCCACGTGTTACTCACCCGTCCGCCGCTAACTTCATAAGAGCAAGCTCTTAATCCATTCGCTCGACTTGCATGTATTAGGCACGCCGCCAGCGTTCATCCTGAGCCAGGATCAAACTCTCCAATAAAGTTAGTTTGTCTAGCATCTAAAATAAAAATTGACGTTTCACGTTGTTTGTTTCGTTTAGTTTTCAAAGTTCAACATCGCGTTTCAGCGACTTTTATAATATATCATAGTATATTATTTTCGTCAACAAGTTTTTTCGATAACTTGTATCTCTCATTTGCTGACTCTGCCTATTATATAGACTTTCTCTTCCCTATGCAAGTATTATTATAAAAAAATAAAGAGAGGAGATATCTCCCCTCTTATTCTTCTGAAGAAACCTCTTCGCTCGTTTCTTCCTCATCATCTTTTTGTGCTTTTGCTACTGTCGCTACCTCTTGCTCATCCTCTAATCGAATTAGACGAACACCTTGTGTATTACGTCCCATTTGAGAGATTTGATCAACTGGCATACGAATAATAACACCAGCTGCTGTAATTAACATGATATCTTCTTCACCTGTTACAGATTTAACAGCTACTAATTTACCGTTTTTATCTGTAATATTACAAGTCTTCAGACCTTTACCACCACGGCTTTGCAAGCGATATTCATCAATCGGCGTACGTTTTCCATAACCATTTTTCGTTACAATTAAAACATTTACATCCTCTTCGACAATTTCCATACCTACAACTTGATCTTCTTCACCTAATGTAATTGCTTTTACACCAGCCGCATTACGTCCCATAGAACGTACATCTTGCTCATTAAAACGAATTAGCATACCATTGCTTGTACCTACAATAATATCCTTATCACCAGATGTTAAACGTACAGATATTACTTCATCCTCTTCACGAAGAGAGATTGCAATTAAACCATTTGTACGTATATTCGCAAATGATGAAAGTGGTGTTCTCTTAGAGATACCTTGTTTTGTTGTGAAGAATAAGAATTCATCGTCACCAAATTCACGAATTGGAATAATGGCGTTAATCCATTCACCCTTATCTACACCTAATAAGTTAATAATAGGTATACCTTTCGCTGTACGACTATACTCTGGGATTTCATATCCTTTCGTACGGTATACTTTCCCCTTATTAGTGAAGAATAGAATATGATCATGCGTAGAAGTAGTTAATAAATGTTCTACGAAATCATCATCATTTGTCCCCATTCCTTGCACACCACGTCCACCACGGTTCTGTGTTTTGTACGTAGAAGCTGGCAACCTCTTAATATAACCATTATGAGTTAACGTAATGGCGATGTTTTGTTCTGGAATCAAGTCTTCATCTTCAATAGACTCCATACCACCAATTGTAATTTCTGTACGTCTCTTATCATTGAAGCGCTCTTTTACTTCTGTTAATTCTTCACGAATAATCTCAAGAACCTTTTCTTCATCTGCTAAGATTGCTTTTAATTCAGCGATTAACTTCATTAAATCTTGATATTCTTGTTCAATTTTTTCGCGTTCTAATCCTGTTAAGCGTTGCAGACGCATATCTAAAATAGCTTGTGCTTGTTTTTCACTTAAGCCAAAACGTTCCATTAAACCTTGCTTTGCAATTTCCGCTGTTTTCGAACTACGAATTAATGTAATAACTTCATCCAGATGGTCTAAAGCAATTCGTAATCCTTCTAAAATATGAGCACGTGCTTCTGCCTTTTCAAGTTCATAAGCAGTACGTCTACGAATTACTACCTTTTGATGTTCCAAGTAATGATATAAATTTTGTTTTAAATTCAGTACTTGTGGTTCTCCATTTACAAGAGACAGCATGTTAATACCAAAACTTGTTTGAAGTGCTGTATGTTTATATAAGTTATTTAATAATACATTAGCATTGGCATCACGACGTACTTCCATAACAATACGCATACCATTTCGATCTGATTCATCACGTAAATCTGTAATACCTTCAATTTTCTTATCGCGAACTAATTCTGCAATTTTTTCAATCAGTCGCGCCTTATTCACTTGATAAGGTAGTTCCGTTACGATAATAGATTGTTTGCCATTTGACTTCTCTTCAATTTCAACTTTAGCACGAAGTATAATAGACCCGCGTCCTGTTTCATAAGCTCTACGAATACCACTTCTTCCTAAAATTAAACCTGCCGTCGGGAAATCTGGTCCTGGAATGCACTCCATTAATTCTGCAATAGTAATATCAGGATTATGACTTAATGCCAATCCGCCATCAATTACTTCACCAAGTTGATGCGGCGGAATATTTGTTGCCATACCAACTGCAATACCTGTCGTACCATTCACTAGTAAGTTAGGAAAACGGGCAGGTAACACAATCGGCTCTCTTTCAGAACCATCATAGTTATCTTGATAATCAATTGTATTTTTTGAAATATCACGTATTAATTCCATAGAGATTTTAGACATTCTTGCTTCTGTATAACGCATTGCTGCCGCTGAATCTCCATCGACAGATCCAAAGTTACCATGCCCATCAACAAGCATATAACGTTGACTGAAATCTTGGGCCATACGTACCATCGTTTCATAAACAGCTGAATCACCATGAGGGTGATACTTACCGATTACTTCACCAACAATACGTGCTGATTTCTTATACGCTTTATCAGCCGTAATTCCTAAATCATTCATCGCATATAAAACCCTACGATGCACAGGTTTTAAACCATCACGAACATCTGGTAATGCACGAGATACGATAACACTCATTGCGTAATCTAAAAATGAGGTACGCATTTCATGGCTAATATTAATTTCTCGAATTCGTGCTTGTTGTTGATTGTCTGACATCAACGAGCACCTCCTCTTACATTTCCGTTACACATACATTGATTTATATGTAGAAGACAGGAATACTCAGATTCCTGTCATTACTCATTTAAATATCAAGGTTTTTCACGTATTTTGCATTTTCTTGGATAAAGTTACGACGTGGCTCTACTTTATCCCCCATTAAAATTTCAAATGTTTCATCTGCTTCAATTGCATCTTGAAGGGAAACTTGAAGTAATGAACGTACTTCTGGGTCCATTGT
>NZ_JAWOTF010000050.1:0-7215 GCF_033338735.1 Vibrio sp. Vb1127
AATCTCGCCTTGTAACTCTCTGATAACTGGTTCATAGTTCATCCCATAATTAGCGCCGAGGACATAAGAATGCCTTATTTATTAGCAATTGTACTATCAATTTTCACTTTAACAGGGTGTCAATCTGCTTATTACTCAGCAATGGAGCAGGTTGGGTATCATAAACGAGATATTATGGTCGACCGCGTCGAAGATGCCAAAGAATCTCAACAAGATGCACAAGAAGAATTCACCAGTGCACTTGAAGCCTTGTCTGCGATCACCAACTTTGATGGTGGTGAGCTAGAAAATGTCTACAACAACATCAATGACAAATACGAAGATAGCGAAAAAGCGGCTCAAGACGTACGTGACCGTATTGCTGCGATTGAAGACGTATCCGGCGCACTGTTTGATGAGTGGCAAGATGAGCTAGAGCTGTACTCGAGTGCGAAACTGCGTCGTTCAAGCGAGCAAAAACTACGTGAAACCAAAGCCTCGTACAAAACCATGCTTAGCGCTATGAAGCGTGCAGAGAAAAAGATGACACCGGTACTGGATACGCTACGTGACAACACGTTGTACTTAAAACACAACCTTAACGCCAGTGCGATTGGTTCTTTGCAAGGTGAGTTCTCTAGCTTAGAGAAAGACATTCAGTTTGCGATCAAACAAATGAACGAAGCGATTGCAGAGTCCGATAAATTCCTACAAAAGCTCAATCAAAAGTAAATGATTTAGACCTCCTCCTAGTGAGGAGGTTTTAGTCGGCGACCTCACCGAGTAAACCGATGACTCTTCGAACAAAGCCTACCCTCTCTGGTACAGTTCCCCATGGCACTTCTACCACTTCATAACCCAACTCAGTATAGACACTCACTAACGACTGATGAATCTCCAATGCTTCTTCAAAGCTGTGCGGACGCACTTCATCTTGTACGTAAATGGATGCTTCAGGTCGACAAGTAAACACCTGACTATGGTACCCAGCGCTTTCGGTTAAGAAAGCTTGGTCAACCTTACAGCCGCCCACTTGTAGGTATGCAATGATGTCGGGGATGGCGCGATCAACAAACGCAACATCATGACAACGCGCATCACTCTTTTGTTTGTCCATCAACCCAAGGCATAACTTGGCAAACTCAGGTAAATTCGTCCACGGCAAAATACCATTTTCTAACTGGCTTTGCTGCTCAATCAAGTCGCGAGACCCTTCAGGAAACGTGGCATAACCACACGCGTCTAGCGCATTCAGCAGTGTTGTTTTTCCCGCACCAGGCCCACCGGTGATAATAATCGGGTTCATATTCAACTCCAGAAAACAAAAAGCCCCGAGCATAACTCGAGGCTTCTTCTTAATTGAATCGCTTAACGAAAATTATTTCGCGCCACGAGAAGCACGCTTACGGTCGCTTTCCGTTAGGAACTTCTTACGGATACGGATGCTTTCAGGCGTTACTTCTACTAGCTCGTCGTCATCGATGAATTCTAGTGCTTGCTCAAGAGTCATCTTGATAGGCGGAGTAAGAACCTGTGCGTCATCTGTACCAGATGCACGAACGTTGGTTAGCTGCTTACCTTTCAGTGCGTTTACCGTTAGGTCGTTGTCACGGCTGTGAATACCGATAACCATACCTTCGTAAACTTCAACACCGTGACCGATAAATAGACGACCACGCTCTTGAAGGTTGAACAGTGCGTTAGTTAGCGCTTTACCCATCGCGTTCGCGATTAGTACACCGTTTACACGTTGACCGATGTTACCGCCTTTGTGAGGGCCGTAGTGATCAAACGTATGGTAAAGAAGACCTGAACCTGAAGTCAGTGTCATGAATTCCGTTTGGAAACCGATCAGACCACGTGATGGCATAACGAAGTCCATACGCACACGACCTTTACCGTCTGGAGACATGTCTTTCAGCTCACCTTTACGTAGGCCGATGTTCTCCATGATGCCGCCTTGGTGCTCTTCCATTACGTCGATAGTTACCGTTTCGAACGGTTCCATCAACTGACCATCTTCTTCTTTGATGATTACTTCTGGACGAGATACTGCTAGCTCGAAGCCTTCACGACGCATGTTTTCGATCAGGATAGAAAGGTGAAGTTCACCACGACCTGATACGCGGAATTTATCTGGATCGTCTGTTTGCTCAACGCGTAGTGCAACGTTGTGTACCAGTTCCTTCTCAAGACGCTCAAGGATGTTACGTGACGTTACGAACTTACCTTCTTTACCCGCGAATGGAGACGTGTTTACTTGGAATGTCATCGTTACTGTTGGTTCATCAACAGACAATGGTGGTAATGCTTCTACTGCGTTTTGTGCACAGATAGTGTCAGAAATTTTCAGCTCGCCAAGACCAGTGATTGCGATGATATCACCCGCGTTAGCTTGTTCCACTTCGTGACGCTCTAGGCCAAGGTAGCCCATTACTGTACCCACTTTACCGTTGCGAGTTTTACCGTCAGCACCAATAATGGTTACCTGCTGGTTTGGTTTAACGCTACCACGAGTTACGCGAGCCACGCCGATAACACCAACGTAAGAGCTGTAGTCTAGCTGAGAAACTTGCATCTGTAGTGGACCATCAAGGTCAACATTTGGCGCGTCAACAACATCAACGATAGTTTGGAATAGTGGTTCCATGTTCTCGCCAGTTTCGCCTTCTTCTAGAGAAGCCCAACCGTTAAGTGCTGATGCGTAAACTACTTTAAAGTCTAGCTGGTCATCAGTTGCACCTAGGTTGTCGAACAGGTCGAACACTTGGTCCATAACCCAATCAGGACGTGCGCCAGGGCGGTCAATCTTGTTGATTACAACGATTGGTTTTAGACCGTGAGCAAACGCTTTTTGAGTTACGAAACGCGTTTGAGGCATTGGACCATCAACAGCGTCAACGATAAGTAGTACAGAGTCTACCATCGACATGATACGCTCAACTTCACCACCGAAGTCCGCGTGTCCCGGAGTATCTACGATGTTGATACGGTAATCGTTCCAGTCGATTGCTGTGTTTTTAGCAAGAATGGTAATACCGCGCTCTTTCTCGATGTCGTTCGAGTCCATGACTCGCTCTTCAGCTTCACCGCGAGACTCAAGCGTGCCTGATTGTTGTAGCAGCTTGTCAACCAACGTGGTTTTACCGTGGTCAACGTGCGCGATGATCGCGATATTTCTTAATTTATCAATCTGTGGAGTAGCCATGGATATTGATTCACTTAGATAGATGAAATGCCCCCACGCTGAGAACGGGTGCTCTCTGGCGACATTTGCTGATTAAAAAAACGGCCATAATGTACCAGATTTTAGCAAAAAGCCTAGAAATATGTGATCTACTCCCGAGCATTTCTGCGATTTTTACGCTTAATGCCCATTTTCTTCCTCAGAACGAATTGATTAAACGCAACTTTATTCTAATCGATGCATAATTCAAATTGACTCTTGCTCAAAAACTGGGCTGAATACGCAATGTCCCTGTCACATTATGGTGCAACAATGATTTTTGGCACCATAATAGTGCAAGCAAAGATCATTTTGGTGCAAGCAAGTGCACCAAACTAGCATTCAAAAACACAATTGCTTGAAATTAATGGAATATTTTTTTTGGCACGGTTTTGGCTTTAGTTAAAACAGCATCGATTAATGAAAAGTCAAATTGATTAATCAATGCCAGGTTTCATGAATAATTCATAAATCGAGCTTTTACCGCTTATTAACACTGGAGGTTATCCAAGATGTCAGTAGAAAACGTTCTATCGCTGATCCAAGAAAACGAAGTTAAGTTTGTTGACCTACGCTTCACTGATACAAAAGGTAAAGAGCAGCACATTTCGATCCCTGCTCACCAAATCGACGCAGACTTCTTCGAAGAAGGTAAAATGTTCGATGGTTCATCAGTTGCTGGCTGGAAAGGTATCAACGAATCAGACATGGTAATGATGCCTGACGCATCTTCTGCTGTGCTTGACCCATTCACGGAAGACGCAACACTAAATATCCGTTGTGACATCTTAGAGCCTGCAACAATGCAAGGCTACGACCGTGACCCACGCTCTATCGCAAAACGCGCTGAAGACTTCATGCGTTCTACAGGTGTTGCAGATACTGTACTTATCGGTCCTGAGCCAGAATTCTTCCTATTTGATGACGTGAAGTTCTCGACAGACATGTCAGGCTCTTTCTTCAAAATCGACGACGTAGAAGCGGCATGGAACACAGGTTCTGACTACGAAGAAGGTAACAAAGGTCACCGTCCAGGCGTTAAAGGTGGTTACTTCCCAGTAGCTCCAGTAGATTCATCTCAAGACATCCGTTCTGCTATGTGTCTAGTAATGGAAGAAATGGGTCTTGTTGTTGAAGCGCACCACCACGAAGTGGCAACGGCGGGTCAAAACGAAATCGCAACTCGTTTCAACACGCTAACAACCAAAGCTGACGAAATCCAAATCTACAAGTACGTTGTACACAACGTTGCTCACGCGTTTGGTAAAACAGCGACGTTTATGCCTAAACCACTTGTTGGCGACAACGGCAGCGGTATGCACGTTCACCAGTCTCTAGCAAAAGATGGCGTAAACCTATTTGCTGGTGACAAGTACGGCGGTCTATCTGAAATGGCGCTTTACTACATCGGTGGTATCATCAAACACGCTCGTGCAATCAACGCATTCGCTAACCCATCAACAAACTCGTACAAACGTCTTGTACCAGGCTTCGAAGCACCAGTAATGCTAGCTTACTCAGCGCGTAACCGCTCTGCTTCAATCCGTATCCCAGTGGTACCAAGCCCGAAAGCACGTCGTATCGAAGTTCGTTTCGGTGACCCAGCGGCGAACCCATACCTATGTTTCGCAGCAATGCTTATGGCTGGTCTTGACGGTATCAAGAATAAGATCCACCCAGGCGAAGCGATGGATAAAGACCTTTACGATCTTCCAGCTGAAGAAGCAGCAGAAATCCCAACTGTTGCATACTCACTAAAAGACGCGCTAGCAGAGCTAGATGCTGATCGTGAGTTCTTAACAGCGGGCGGCGTATTCTCTGACGACTTCATCGATTCATACATCGACCTTAAGTCTCAGGACGTAGAACGTGTGAACATGACAACTCACCCTGTTGAGTTCGAACTTTACTACTCTGTGTAAGGTCGACACTGTGTAAAATGTAAACACAGCAATAAAATATTAGGCTCGCCTCGCAGGCGGGCCTTTTTTGTATTCGCCAGTCAAGCTTCGACGTTTAACATGAGGGGATAATAAAAATACGCTTAGAATTTTTCCTTACAGGTCAAAGAGCTAAGCCATTGAAACGTGAAATCATCGAACAAGAGAAGGTGAGCAATGAAAGTTCAGCTTATTCCATCACTGTGTGCACTCAGCGGATTGTTAATCGCCTCTATCGCCTTCGCGCAGGTCGCGTATACGTGGGTAGATGAAAATGGCGTGGTTCACTTTAGTGATACGCCAAACAAAGGAGCAAAAGCGATCGCACTGCCAAACCTTGAAGCCAGCGCACCAGCTCCTGAGGTAGAAAGTACTGAATCGCTCGCACCTCAGACTACGCCATCTACTGCATCACAAAACAAGCCAGAGAAAACAACCGAGAAGCCTCTCCCATTACAACTCTCGATGCTGACTCCCAAGCACAACGAGACCATCCGCAGTAATCGAGGCATCATCAATATTCAATTAGAAACCAATCGCAAGCTTGGTATCGGTGAGCAATTGCAATTGTTACTCGATGGAAAACCTTATGGTGCACCACAAAACCATATAGTGTGGCAGTTAAACAATATTGACCGAGGCACTCACACACTTGCTGTGCACGCGAAAAGAAGCGGCAAGCTTATTGCATCTACTAGCCCTATAACGGTGCATTTACATAAAGCAAGTGTTAAGCCGACCGTAAAAGGGGCAAAATAGAATATCTGGTGAAAAAAAATCACATCACAGCGATGCTTTTCACTTTTTCTTCTAAGATTTATTCGCCATACTTAACGTTCAATTGCACCATTATTGTGCATCGCACAATCTTAAAGCAAAACAAGGACGTAATGTGGATACCAGTCTTCCTAGTGCCATTCTCAACAATATGGTGACAGCAACGCTGATTCTTGATGATGGATTGGCCATCCGTTATGCCAATCCGGCTGCCGAATTGCTGTTTTCTCAAAGCGCCAAACGAATTATTGAACAATCACTTTCTCAATTGATTCAGCATGCGTCGCTGGATCTCGCGCTGCTCACTCAACCGTTGCAAAGTGGCCAAAGCATCACCGACAGTGACGTCACTTTCGTTGTTGATGGCCGCCCTTTAATGCTAGAGGTGACGGTTAGCCCTATCACTTGGCAAAAGCAGTTAATGCTTCTGGTCGAGATGCGCAAAATTGATCAGCAGCGCCGACTCTCTCAAGAACTGAACCAACACGCCCAACAACAAGCGGCGAAGCTGTTAGTCCGAGGGCTTGCACATGAGATCAAAAATCCGCTTGGCGGCTTACGCGGTGCGGCGCAATTGTTAGAAAAAATGCTGCCAGAGCCCTCTCTCACCGAATATACACACATCATCATTGAGCAAGCAGACCGTTTAAGGGCGCTCGTGGATCGATTACTAGGACCTCAGAAGCCAGGTAAGAAGACACAAGAGAATCTGCACCAAATTCTTGAAAAGGTTCGCCAACTGGTTGAATTAGAGTCACAACGCTCAATCATCATTGAACGAGATTATGACCCAAGCTTGCCAGAGATTTTGATGGATACAGACCAAATCGAGCAGGCAATGCTTAATATCGTCAGTAACGCCGCACAAATTCTTAGCCATCAAGAGCACGGGAAAATAACCATTCGCACCAGAACGGTGCATCAAGCCAATATTCACGGCAAACGCTGTAAACTCGCTGCTCGTGTCGAAATCACAGACAACGGCCCAGGTATTCCACCGGAACTACAAGACACGCTGTTCTATCCCATGGTCAGTGGCCGCGACGGAGGAACTGGATTAGGGCTATCTATTTCGCAAAATTTGATCGACCAGCACAATGGAAAAATAGACGTAGAAAGCTGGCCTGGTCACACAACATTTACTATTTATCTGCCGATCTGAGTGCGCTAATGGACTTCAAGTCGCGTCAGTTTTTCGGTTTGCTGCAAGGATTACTACATGAGTAAAGGATATGTTTGGGTCGTTGATGACGACAGTTCAATTCGCTGGGTAATGGAGAAAACGCTCTCCTC
>NZ_JAWOTF010000051.1:0-6232 GCF_033338735.1 Vibrio sp. Vb1127
GCTTAGCGGAAAGTTCTTTTACCCTCAGCCGAAATGCCTGCCGTTGCTAGACATTGCCAGCCAGTGCCCGTCACTCCGCGGTCTTCACTGCGTGATCGAGTTGATCGACACCCGCCGTGACACGCTCCATGAAGTGCCTGCCTGCGTCTGTTAGCCGAACGCCCCGCGCATGGCGCTCAAATAGCAGGACACCAAGGTTATCCTCCAGCGCTTTCACACGCGCGCTGACGCTCGACTGGCTGATACCAAGTGCCTTGGCCGCATGCCGAAAATTCAGATGCTCGGCGACGGCGATGAACTGAACAAGGGAAATGAGCGGTATCCTGCCAGACAGGATACCGACATTCACGAGGTTTCGATGGTTAGTGCGCCGCATCGGAGCGGGCCTGCTACCAGTCGTCGGTTAGACGACTGGCGACTTCTCGGTGGCAGCCCCACGGAGCCGAAGGAGCACCAGCCCCAACGAAACCAGTACCGCCATCGCCGTGGCGTAACAGATCACGGGCCACGCTGTGTCACCGTTTAAAAGTGCCACCGCCAATGTCCCGACAATGCTGACTATCAGGCTTTGAACGCAGAAGTAGAACGCGACCGCTGATCCCGCGATGTCGTCGAACTCTGCCAAAGCGCCGTTCGCGGTAACGGACACCGTGAAGACAATACCGACCGCGACAACCCACATCGGTAGGATGAAGGTGAGGAATGACGGCGAGCCGTAAAGTTCGCCGATCCCCAACAGGACCGCTCCGCAAACAAGCAACGCCATCCCACGCGCCACGCATCCTGCGATGCCCCATCTGGCGACAAAGGACTTCGCGAAACGGGTTGTCACGATCATTACAAGCGCGACAGTGGCGAAGGCAAAGCTGAATCCGATCTCGGAATATTCCGCTTGGCCTATGAGCACACGGGGAGCCGTCGAGAAGAAGACGAAGTAGGTGCCCATACCGGCGCTAAAGCCGACAGTGTAAACCCAAAAAGCCGGACTCGCGAAGATCGGCAAGACAGATCGGCGCGTCTTGACTTGATCCAGAGGGCGGGTTTCGTGCCACCTGAAACCCGCATTTAGGAGTGCGAGCATCGCCAGTATAGCCAAAGTAATGAATATCGCCTGCCATCCCAAGAACTCGCCGATCAATGTTCCGGCGATAGGGCCGAGCGCAGGCACGAACGCCAGCATCGAACTGAAAAGGCCGTAGATGACGACACCCTCAGGACGGTTGGCATAAACGTCGCGAACCGTCGCGAACGTCGCCACCAGCATGGCCGACGCGCCCACTGCTTGAAGTAGACGGAAAGCGACAAAGGCCGGTGCAGTTGAAGACCAAGCTGCTCCCAGAGACGCAATGACGAAAGCCGTTGCGCCCGCAAGTAGAATTGGCCGTCGCCCGATTCTGTCTGAGAGCGGACCAAAAATCACCTGGCCCACGCCGAGCATCACCATATAGAGGCTCAACGTGAGTTGGATCATAGCGGGCGTCGTGTTCAGGATGCCGGGCATCGCTGGAACGACAGGGAGATAAATATCCATCGCCAGTGAAGCGAGGATGTCGAAAGGAGCCATCAGCAGCAGTGCTGCCGGCAGCGTATAGGCCCACGCGGGGCGTGTGGTGGTCATGACGAATCAACCCTCGATTAAGGAATACCGGGCGACGTCTGCTCGTCAGCAATCAGATGAGACTAGCCTTACAGAGCGCCGCAACAACAATACTGGTTGTTGCGGCTTACTTGTCTGCTGACTTGGAATTTCCCATCTGATTACTCCACGCTTACGAATATGAATTGCTACATTTTATCCGATTATCTTTTGCTTCGCAATGCGGCATGGGCGCACTCAGCGTTCCAGCCCCCTCTGCCGCCCTAACTGCCACGACACCGACCCGCCCTGCACGATGCCCATAACCTCGCGGCCGAGTTGGCGGTCGATGATCGGCCGCCACGGGACAAGGGTGAACTCATGGGATTTCTCGACCACGGCGAACTTGCCGCTCGATAGATGCACGGTTCCGGTAAACTTGCCGCTGACGCTCTCGCCGTCCGTGGCGGCGCGGAACGGCAGGCCCTTACTCAAAGCCATATCCGATCCGACGCCGGCTACCTCGCGCTCCCGCAGGATGGCGAGAAGGTTGCGCCGGTAGAAGACGCGGCTGTCCCGGCTGCGGGTGGCGTCGCCCTGTTCGATATGGTGCTCGCGGCGCTGGTCCATGGCTTCGCGGACTTGTTGCCCGAAGCCGGTTGGCGCAAGGTCGGCCGTCTCGCCGTGGATCAGCCGCCGGTCCAGCCAGGTCGCGCCGTCCGATCCGATCTGTTTGTTCAGATCGACCGGGGAAAGGACGCGAACGCTGGCCTGACTGTCTCGGCCGGCGTCATGGGCGGCGGCACGGCTGACCAGATCATCGGGGATGCGCCATTGGTCGGCGTCGATCCGCTCGACGATACCGGCCCGGCGTAGCGCCTCCAGCCGGCGCACATGGGCATCGACATAGCCCTCATAGTCGCCGCCTGGAACGCGGCACGTATAGGAAGAATAAACGCCCTTTTCACCCAAGTCCAACAGCTTTGGACCGCAGTTGACTCTTTCGACACCCCTGCGATGCAACCCAATCCGGCTGACGGGGAGCCAGCAACGCTGAAAATTTACCCTCCTCTTTCCCACTAGCGGCTCCTTTTCCGACAACCAGCACGGCGGATCCCTGCCGCGGCGCTGTGAACGCAGCATTTTGATTGGTATCGTTGGCCTTCAGGCTCGTCAGTCAAACAGACCCAGGAGCAGCTCAGCCGGTGGCGCCCGGCTTTCGGGTAACGCCCTGGTCCCGCTGGTTTCGGCTTTGTGCTTCAGGTGATCAAGGATCTGCTTGATCACTATAGGGTCTTCAATGCAGGCGATGACTTTCATGGCGCCGCCGCAGCCGCTGCAGGTCTCGATGTCGATATTGAAAACACGCTTGAGCCGTTGCGCCCATGTCATCGACGCTCGCCGTTGTGCTGGTGTTGCCGGTTCATCAGCCACCCTGACCTTGTTGCCCCTGCCCCGTTTTGCCGGCGTGACCAACGCCCGGTGCCGACTGTTGGGTGCGAACACCCCGTGGAAGCGGGTTAGGTTGACTCTGGGCTTCGGTACCAGGGCGGCCAGCCTTGCAATGAAATCCAATGGTTCGAAAATGACGTGCGTGGTGCCGTCCCGGTACGGCGTCTTGAGCTGGTAGCGCACGTTGCCGCCTCGTGTTAACGACAGCCGCTTCTCGGATACCGCCGGGCGGCTGATGTACCGGCACAGCCGTTCGAGCTTCTTGCGTTCATCGGCCCTGGCCGCCACGCCGGCGTGCAGGCTGGACCCGGCTACCTTGCCAATCCCGTCACCGAACGGATCACCACTGGTCGGCAGAGTTTGCAAAGTGAACACCTTTCGCCCCGCCTGTGAACCGACAGCGATACGGTAAGTGATCGAGTGCCCCAGCAGGGGTGTCATCGGGTCGTCATCCACCGCATCCGAGGCCAGATAGCTGTTTTCGACATCCCGTTCCAGCAGGCCTTGCCGTTCCAGATAGCGACCCACCCGGTGGGCGATGGTGTGCGTCAGCTGGGTGAGCTCTGGGCTGGTCGGCGCCTTGACCCAGCGGAAACGCGCTGAGCCGTGGGATTGCTCGACATACACACCGTCGAGAAACAGCATGTGGAAGTGAACATTCAGATTGAGCGCCGATCCAAAACGCTGGATCAGGGTGACCGCGCCCGTCTTGGCCACTTGGTGGGTATGGCCCGCTTTCTTGACCAGGTGCCAATACCCATCTTTGTATCAACTCCCCTTCCTGCCCGGCATCCCCGCAATTGATGACTTCAGAACAAGATGCTACCAATTTTTCAATAACAGCAAATTGCCTTTTTACTCCATCGTTATCAATTAGTTTAATGCCAAATTTTTTAGGTACAATTGGCAGATCTTCCAATTTCCAGTATTTCCAATTTTCTTTGTAATCATGGGGTTCATTCAATGTACACAGATGGCCAAAAGTCCAGGTTACCCAATAGCCATTTCCTTCATAAAAGCCGTTGTTGCGTTGTTTTGCACCAATTACTTCGGCAATATCTTTTGCCACAGAAGGTTTTTCAGCTATACATAAAATCATAAGGAGGCAAAGTTAGTAAGGTCGTTGAAGTTTTGAAACCGTTACATACAAAACATTTCAACAAAAACAGTAAGTTTTAGAGTTATTTACGTGTATATTTTTTTATTTCAAAAGCAAAAGCGTGTTTTTCATCAATACCCTGTTTCAGTACAGTTTCACTATTCCACTCAGATTCAGAAAATTTAGGAAAAAAAGTATCTGCGTCAAACACTCCATCTACTTGTGTGATATACATTTCTTGAAGGATGTTTCGCTGCATAACTTCTGCATAAATTTGTCCCCCACCAATGATGAAAACAGTTCTTTCGGTTTCATTTTTATAGAACTCTAAACATTCAGTAAGTGAAAAAAAGACATGAGCTCCTGGTGCTTGATAGCCGATTTGGTGAGTTAAAACGGCATTTTCACGATTTGGCAAGGGTCTAAATTTCTCAGGAATAGATTCATAATTTTTACGTCCGGTTATTACTACATGACCTGTTGAAGTTTCTTTAAAGAATTTCATATCAGCCGGCAATTTCCATAACAAATCGTTGTCTTTACCAATGCCAAAATTTTTATCCATGGCAACAATTAATGATAGTTTCATAATGATCGGTATTGAATAATTAATTTTTTATTTGAGGCATTAAGCACATGCAATAATTTCTCAATTGGTTTTTTCACCTTTTCTTTCAAATGTAACTCATCTGCAGTTTGAATCATACGTATAGGAAGAATAAACGCCCTTTTCACCCAAGTCCAACAGCTTTGGACCGCAGTTGACTCTTTCGACACCCCTGCGATGCAACCCAATCCGGCTGACGGGGAGCCAGCAACGCTGAAAATTTACCCTCCTCTTTCCCACTAGCGGCTCCTTTTCCGACAACCAGCACGGCGGATCCCTGCCGCGGCGCTGTGAACGCAGCATTTTGATTGGTATCGTTGGCCTTCAGGCTCGTCAGTCAAACAGACCCAGGAGCAGCTCAGCCGGTGGCGCCCGGCTTTCGGGTAACGCCCTGGTCCCGCTGGTTTCGGCTTTGTGCTTCAGGTGATCAAGGATCTGCTTGATCACTATAGGGTCTTCAATGCAGGCGATGACTTTCATGGCGCCGCCGCAGCCGCTGCAGGTCTCGATGTCGATATTGAAAACACGCTTGAGCCGTTGCGCCCATGTCATCGACGCTCGCCGTTGTGCTGGTGTTGCCGGTTCATCAGCCACCCTGACCTTGTTGCCCCTGCCCCGTTTTGCCGGCGTGACCAACGCCCGGTGCCGACTGTTGGGTGCGAACACCCCGTGGAAGCGGGTTAGGTTGACTCTGGGCTTCGGTACCAGGGCGGCCAGCCTTGCAATGAAATCCAATGGTTCGAAAATGACGTGCGTGGTGCCGTCCCGGTACGGCGTCTTGAGCTGGTAGCGCACGTTGCCGCCTCGTGTTAACGACAGCCGCTTCTCGGATACCGCCGGGCGGCTGATGTACCGGCACAGCCGTTCGAGCTTCTTGCGTTCATCGGCCCTGGCCGCCACGCCGGCGTGCAGGCTGGACCCGGCTACCTTGCCAATCCCGTCACCGAACGGATCACCACTGGTCGGCAGAGTTTGCAAAGTGAACACCTTTCGCCCCGCCTGTGAACCGACAGCGATACGGTAAGTGATCGAGTGCCCCAGCAGGGGTGTCATCGGGTCGTCATCCACCGCATCCGAGGCCAGATAGCTGTTTTCGACATCCCGTTCCAGCAGGCCTTGCCGTTCCAGATAGCGACCCACCCGGTGGGCGATGGTGTGCGTCAGCTGGGTGAGCTCTGGGCTGGTCGGCGCCTTGACCCAGCGGAAACGCGCTGAGCCGTGGGATTGCTCGACATACACACCGTCGAGAAACAGCATGTGGAAGTGAACATTCAGATTGAGCGCCGATCCAAAACGCTGGATCAGGGTGACCGCGCCCGTCTTGGCCACTTGGTGGGTATGGCCCGCTTTCTTGACCAGGTGCGTGGCAATGACGCGGTAAACGATGCCCAGCACCCACCCCATGATCTCGGGCCGGCTGGCAAACAGGAAACGCAGCTGAAACGGGAAGCTCAACACCCACTGACGCATGGGTTGTTCAGGCAGTACTTCATCAACC
>NZ_JAWOTF010000052.1:0-6119 GCF_033338735.1 Vibrio sp. Vb1127
GGCTGCAACCCTGCTTACTCAAAATCTATTCACACATGGTTACGTTTTGGGGAAATTATGAGGGGATCTCTCAGTGCATTGCCTCCAATTCCCATAATTTATTACGCCGATAATAACTTGGTGTAACCTTAAAAATGTACTTAAATCGACGTGTAAAAGATTGTTGGGAATCAAATTGATATTTTAATGCGATCTCAAGGATAGTTTTTTTCGTCAACCTCAACTCAACAGCCGCTTTCGTCAAACGACGAGCACGAATATAGCTAGCCAGTGTGACCCCTGTTACTTTTTTGAACAGCCGCTGAAAATACCACTTGGTATAACCCGCTTTATTCGCCACATCATCAAGCAGTAAAGACTGATCTAAATTATGTTCAATCCATAATAGAACATCTTTGATAACCGTTGTATGAAACTGCTTATCATCATATCTTAATTGGATGTTATTAGCTTTATTTTGATAGCGAGAATGCTGTTCAATATACATAAAATAACCTAAATGTTCTTAAGATTGTCACGACCACATCATCATGATACCATAAACATACTGACGGTATGTTATTTTAAATCTATCATGGAAAATAAAAATCATCAACAAGAAAATTTTAAGAGTACCTATCAATCACTGGTTAACTCAGCACGAATATTGTTTGTTGAAAAAGGCTATCAAGCTGTTTCAATAGATGAGATCTCGGGAAAAGCGTTGGTGACCAAAGGTGCCTTTTATCATCACTTTAAAAATAAAAAACAATTACTCAGTGCCTGTTATAAGCAGCAATTAATTATGATTGATGCCTACATCACAACAAAAACTGATTTAACAAATGGTTGGTCTGCCTTAGAAAGTATATTTGAACATTATCTTGATTATATTATTGATAATAATAAAAACCTTATCCCTATCCAAGAAGTGATGCCTATCATTGGTTGGAATGAACTTGAAAAAATTAGCCTTGAATACATTACTGGTAAGGTAAACGCCATTGTCAGCAAATTGATCCAAGAGAACCAACTTAAAGCTTATGATGATGATGTGCTTAAAAACTTACTCAATGGCTGGTTTATGCATATCGCAATACATGCGAAAAACCTAAAAGAGCTTGCCGATAAAAAAGGCCAATTTATTGCTATTTACCGCGGCTTTTTATTGAGCTTGAAAGATAAATAAAATAGATAGGTTTTATTTGAAGCTAAATCTTCTTTATCGTAAAAAATGCCCTCTTGGGTTATCAAGAGGGTCATTATATTTCGCGGAATAACATCATTTGGTGACGAAATAACTAAGCACTTGTCTCCTGTTTACTCCCCTGAGCTTGAGGGGTTAACATGAAGGTCATCGATAGCAGGATAATAATACAGTAAAACGCTAAACCAATAATCCAAATCCAGCCATCCCAAATTGGTAGTGAATGATTATAAATAACAGCAAACAGTAATGGGCCAATAACACCGGTTGCATTGTTAAGGCTCACCAATAATCCCTGTAAAGCACCTTGCTGATGACTCTTTGTTTGGATAGACATCACTCCCTGTAATGCAGGTAAAGCGATCCCACCACCAGCCAATAAAATTAAAACAGGGAAAACTAACCAACCTTCAGATATAAACGCTAAAAAGGCAAATGCACTACTATCTGCAATAAATCCGAGCAGTACTGCCGTTTTTTCGCCCCATTTAGTGGCTATTCTTCCTGCCACAAAGGCTTGGAATACTGAGTGTAAAAGACCAAGACCCGCTAATGAAAAGCCAACCATCATGCTATTCCATCCAAAACGATTTTCGGTAAATAGCACCCACACCGTTGCGGGAATTTGGCCTATCAATTGCGCTGAAAAATAAATAATCAACAAAATGGGCATCGTTTTAAATAAAGTGATGTATACCGAATTCGATTGCGTCTCAACCCCTACTTCGGTATCTGTATTATCACGTGTATTTTTGGTTTCACGGAACCAAAACATAACCACAAGGAAAGTGACAATATTTAGCAACGCAGCGATAAAAAAGGGACTATGCGGTGAAATCTCTCCTGCAAAACCACCAATAATAGGCCCCGCTATTAAACCAAGCCCAAAACTTGCCCCTAACCAACCGAACCACTTCACGCGTTGAGAAGCTGAGGTGGTATCGGCAATGACCGATGCCGCGACAGCCCCAGTAGCTCCTGTGATCCCTGAAAGCAAACGGCCTAAATACAGCATCCAAAGCGCACTTGAAAAAGCCAGCAATAAGTAATCCAGCGATGCGCCTATTAATGACAACAACAGCACTGGGCGCCGACCAAATCGGTCAGACATTTTTCCAAGCCAAGGAGCAAAGATAACCTGCATTAACGCATAAAGTGCAAGCAATACGCCAAAGTGGTTAGCGATATCTTCCGAAGCAATAAATTCACGTAATAACGTTGGCAAGACTGGCATGATAAGGCCAATCCCCATGGCATCGAGTAACGTAATTACCAATGCGATCTTTGTCGAACTATTCATTTCACTTTTCTCTATCACTGATAGGGAGTGGTAAAATAACTCTATCAATGATAGAGTGTCAACAAAAATTAGGAATTAATGATGTCTAGATTAGATAAAAGTAAAGTGATTAACAGCGCATTAGAGCTGCTTAATGAGGTCGGAATCGAAGGTTTAACAACCCGTAAACTCGCCCAGAAGCTAGGTGTAGAGCAGCCTACATTGTATTGGCATGTAAAAAATAAGCGGGCTTTGCTCGACGCCTTAGCCATTGAGATGTTAGATAGGCACCATACTCACTTTTGCCCTTTAGAAGGGGAAAGCTGGCAAGATTTTTTACGTAATAACGCTAAAAGTTTTAGATGTGCTTTACTAAGTCATCGCGATGGAGCAAAAGTACATTTAGGTACACGGCCTACAGAAAAACAGTATGAAACTCTCGAAAATCAATTAGCCTTTTTATGCCAACAAGGTTTTTCACTAGAGAATGCATTATATGCACTCAGCGCTGTGGGGCATTTTACTTTAGGTTGCGTATTGGAAGATCAAGAGCATCAAGTCGCTAAAGAAGAAAGGGAAACACCTACTACTGATAGTATGCCGCCATTATTACGACAAGCTATCGAATTATTTGATCACCAAGGTGCAGAGCCAGCCTTCTTATTCGGCCTTGAATTGATCATATGCGGATTAGAAAAACAACTTAAATGTGAAAGTGGGTCTTAAAAGCAGCATAACCTTTTTCCGTGATGGTAACTTCACGGTAACCAAGATGTCGAGTTAACCACCCTTTAGATTCATAAAGCGAAAATAATGCGGCTCCAACGTACCCACCTAAATGGAAACGGCGTTCACTCCAATCTAAACACGCACAACAGATTTTACGTGAATGTTTGGAAGGAACGTCAATTCCCATTTCATGAAAATATTGAATACCACTTAATGTGATCATTGAACCATTTTCAGTGATCCATTGCTGTTGACAAAGGGAATCATAGATCTTAACGGCAACTTCGCCAGCTAAATGATCATAGCAAGTACGTGCTTTTCGTAAATGCACTGGCGTGGAAACTTTGGCATGTACGCCATGGTTTAAGGAGATCCCCATCATACTTTCCATCAATTCAGCAATATCTTTTCCTGCTAGCCGAAAATAACGATGCTTGCCTTGAGCTACTACTGTGATTAGCTGGCAATCTAATAATTTAGATAAATGACTGCTCGCCGTTGAAGCTGATATATTCGCCACAGAACTTAGCTCAGTGGCCGTCCAAGCTCGCCCATCCATCAAAGCACTGAGTATTTTAACTCGTGAAATGTCAGACATAGCCGCCCCTATCGCGGCTATTGAGGACTCAAAGGTAACCTCTTTTCGTATTAAATTAGCCATCGCAAGTTCACTTTATTGCCCAAGGGAGCGTAACAGATGCAGCCATACTATCATTGTCCGTTATTAATATCAGTTGGTTAGCATGGTCACTGTATTGCACTAAAATATTAATGTTATTCTCCGCCAATACTCGTGCTATTTCGCCAAGTTCCCCCGGTTTTTCCTGTTTTAACTTACGAATTAATGGTGTCCGGATCGCAAGTACTAACAGTCCAGCTTGCTCTAGCGCTATTTTAGCTTCCTTTCCTTGTTCAACAAGAAAATGAGCATGGCATTCATCACCAACCGTAAATATCCCTCCCCCTTCCAATCCAATACCTTTATTACCTAATGTTTTTCCTAGTAATGCTAATTGTCCTATTTGATTATCTAAAACAACGTGAACATCAAACATTATCCTTGTCCTTTTTAAATGAATATTCGCGAGTAATATGAGCAATACTAATTTTGTAAAAATCAAATATTGACTCTCGCCCTTCTTGTTGAGCTTTCGCATGTAAAACATGATTTTTCCATTGCAGAACTGCGTATTCGTTTTCCCACCAAGATAGCGATAACATTTTTCCTTCTGTAGCTAGACTTTGAAAACGTTCAATTGAAATAAAACCAGCTACATGACTTAATAGTGGTCTTAACTCCTCAGCTAAAGTCAAATAGCGAGTTTGTTGGTCGGGTTGTATTTGCACCTCAAATATTACAGCAATCATATTTTTCTCCGTTATTAATCAACAAACAGAGTAATCCACCCGAAAATTAACACTTCGATAAGCAACGAAATATAGAAAGGTCATGCTGCTGTTTTATGTTGTATATCACACTTCTTTAAATTGCTCGGCCTGCGCTTATCATGTTCTCCTTCTCTTATAATTTTGTTTATTATTTATACTTTTTTATTTTTTGCTATCACCGAAAATAGTGCGGATCCCGCATGGTATTTAGGTTTACCCATCATTAAATACCATTGTTGTTATTTTAATCTTTTTAATATTTCATGATTAAGATCACACTAAAATTATGACCCTATTAACTAAAAGTTATGGATACCCTAATAAAACTCATTGTTAAAGACTAGTTAACCAAAGTAACTTCATTTTTCACTATTGTTAAATTGTTATAGTGAAAATTCTGGTAAACTAATAGAGGTAAAAAAATGATCCTAGATGCCAGTTATACATTATTAGTCGCATGTATCGCGCTACTCATAGGAATGTTTGTCGTAAAATTTACCCCGTTCCTACAAAAAAACCACATACCAGAAGCCGTCGTTGGTGGCTTTATTGTTGCAATTGTTCTGTTAATTATTGATAAAACATCAGGTTATTCGTTTACTTTTGATGCTTCATTGCAAAGTTTATTAATGCTCACATTCTTTTCCTCTATCGGGCTAAGTTCTGACTTTTCTCGACTGATTAAAGGAGGAAAGCCGTTAGTTCTATTAACTATTGCAGTAACGATCCTAATCGCCATTCAAAATACTGTCGGCATGAGTATGGCTGTCATGATGAATGAAAGTCCATTTATTGGCTTAATTGCAGGTTCAATTACTCTAACAGGTGGTCATGGTAATGCCGGAGCATGGGGCCCTATTCTCGCTGATAAATATGGTGTAACAGGCGCCGTTGAATTAGCGATGGCTTGTGCAACACTTGGATTAGTGTTGGGTGGTTTAGTTGGCGGCCCTGTTGCCCGTCATCTTTTGAAAAAGGTCTCTATTCCTAAAACAACCGAGCAAGAGCGCGACACTATCGTTGAAGCTTTTGAGCAACCAAGCGTCAAAAGAAAAATCAATGCAAATAACGTTATTGAAACCATTTCAATGCTGATTATCTGTATTGTTGTTGGTGGCTATATCAGTGCATTGTTTAAAGATACTTTTCTGCAACTGCCTACTTTTGTCTGGTGTTTATTTGTCGGTATTATTATCCGTAATACACTGACTCATGTATTTAAACACGAAGTGTTTGAGCCGACCGTCGATGTATTAGGTAGCGTTGCTTTATCGCTTTTCTTGGCAATGGCGTTAATGTCATTAAAATTTGGTCAATTGGCAAGCATGGCAGGGCCAGTATTAATTATCATTGCTGTACAAACTGTTGTCATGGTGCTATTTGCCTGCTTTATCACCTTCAAAATGATGGGCAAAGATTATGATGCTGTCGTGATCAGCGCGGGTCACTGTGGCTTTGGTCTGAGGAATCCCCTAATGATTTTGATAAAAATCATAAATTTAAGGTAGATGCACATCTTGTCATGTGATCAAATGG
>NZ_JAWOTF010000053.1:0-5904 GCF_033338735.1 Vibrio sp. Vb1127
GGGACGGATTCGAACCATCGAAGGCAGTGCCGGCAGATTTACAGTCTGCTCCCTTTGGCCACTCGGGAACCCCTCCAAATTTTCAAGCCATTCAGACTACTAAAGGAAAGAATGGTGCCGACTACCGGAATCGAACTGGTGACCTACTGATTACAAGTCAGTTGCTCTACCTACTGAGCTAAGTCGGCATAAGTGGTGCGCATTCTATTGAATGATTTTCTAGGTTGCAATAGTAATTTGAAAAAAAATCATAAATTTCGATTTTTTAGATTCGTTTGCTGCAAATTCGTACAAACTTAGCTTTTTTAAAGCAAACTTCGACCTTTGTCGTTTGCTTTGAAGTTCGCTTGATGTATGTTCTTGCTTCTATTAAACCAAGGATAAAAGAGACCCATGAGTCCATTTTTGTCATTTGACCGTGCAAATTGGGCCGAGTTAAGAAACTCTGTACCGATGACACTTTCTGAAGACGACTTGACTGCGCTTCAGGGCATTAATGAAAACCTAACCATGGAGGAAGCGGTAGAGATCTACCTTCCTTTGTCTCGTCTTTTGAATCTGTATGTCCAAGCTCGTCAAAGCCGCAATTCCGTATTACAACAATTCTTAAATACAGAGGAACATGCTCCCCCTTTCGTAATTGGTATCGCTGGCAGTGTTGCTGTAGGCAAAAGTACGACTGCTCGTATTCTAACGGCATTGCTTTCTCGTTGGGAGAATCATCCCAAAGTCTCCTTGGTTACAACAGATGGCTTCCTATATCCGAAAAAAGTACTAGAAGAACGCGGTATCATGCATCGTAAAGGCTTCCCTGAATCCTATGATATCAAGCGTTTAGTCGAGTTCATGTCTGACGTAAAGGCAGGAAAGCCCGATCTTGAAGTACCCATCTACTCTCACATCACGTATGACATTACTGATGAACTAAGAAAAGTGGATAGACCGGATGTTCTTATTATTGAAGGTTTAAACGTTCTGCAAAGTGGAATGGACTATCCACATGACCCGCATCGTGTCTTCGTCTCTGACTTTTTAGATTTTTCAATTTATGTCGATGCAGAAACAGAGACCATTGAACATTGGTATGTAGAACGCTTTTTAAAGTTTCGCCAAGGGGCCTTTACGAAACCAGGCTCTTATTTTAGCCACTACACACAACTCTCTGTCGATGACGCAAAGAAAAAAGCGAAGCAAATTTGGCATGATATTAATGGGCTCAATTTAGAATTGAATATTCTTCCAACTCGAGAGAGAGCCCACTTGATTCTACACAAAGGCGTTAACCACTTAGTTGATAAAGTCTCGTTGCGAAAGTAATCGAAGATTAGTCACTTTTACGCAACGAGATTTCACCACCAATATAAGTCTCTAGTCCTTGGGAGGTTTCGATTAATATTCCACCTTGATGATCGATGCCTCGAACGACGCCATGTACCTCTCTAGGCCCAATAAGCAGTTTGACCTGACGATTAAGGAAATTGTCTAACCGATTCCAACGTTCGATAAAGCCAGTAAGCCCTTTCATTTCATATTCGACAAGTGCAGAATTCCAATGCTTGATAAGAGTCATTGCTAGAACATTTCTATCGATCTTGAGACTCTGATTTACTTGGTTCAACGTGGTCCATGGCTGGTCAATCTCAGGCTGGTCGTCAGGCATTCCGATATTCAGGCCCATCCCAATCACTAGATGAGCAGCCCCACCGGCCTGACCCGACATTTCAACCAAGATTCCGGCCAGTTTTTTATCTTGATAATACAAGTCATTCGGCCACTTGAGTTTAACACCTTGCATGCCTACTTCTTCCAGAGCTTCCACTGCGGCAATCCCAATCACCAAGCTCAAGCCCATTGCCGCAGCCATTCCTGCATCCAGTCGCCAATACATAGAGAGATATAAGTTAGAGCCAAATGGTGAGACCCATTGTCTACCGCGGCGACCACGCCCTTGTGCTTGATATTCAGCAATACAAACACGGCCCTTTTCCGAATCCGCGACCCTGTCGAGCAAATATTGATTCGTTGAGTCAATCACAGGGACGAGTTCAACAAGTGACTCCGAGCTAGTGGTAAAGAGAGTCTCGTCTAACAGCTGCAATGGTGAGGCTAATTGGTAACCGCGCCCTTGCACTCGATAAATATCAATACCCCATTCACTAAGACCTTTAATGTGCTTAGCGATTGCCGCTCTGGAAACATTAAGATCGTCGCCCAAAGCTTCTCCTGAATGAAACTCTCCATCACTTAATAACTTTAAAATATGAAGTTTCGTAGAGTGATCTTTTCTCATCTAGATGCCTCGATCTGAGTCAAATTGGTCTCCCCGGTACGATTGAGAAAGCGTACTTCATGCTCAAGTATGATTTGGTATTTGTCCCATACTGTCTGCTTCACTAAAGAAGCAAGCGCGACAATGTCATCAGCACTACAATTATCCATGTTGGTCAAAACCAAAGCTTGCATAGGGTTGACCTGCGCACCATGTACAGACTTCCCTTTTAATCCACATTGATCAATAAGCCAACCAGCAGCAATTTTCATTCCTCCTGAAGCTGGGTAGGCCACTACGTTAGGGTATTTTTTTGTGAGTCGATCATAGTGATCTTGCGTGATCACTGGGTTTTTAAAGAAACTACCTGCGTTACCTCTCTTGGTTGGATCTGGCAGTTTTGCCTTTCGCACTTGGCATACTCGTTCGAAGATAGAAGCAGGGCTGAGTTGTTCTTCTGGGATACTTTGTAAAGGACCGTACTGGTTAATCGGCTGCCATTGCTTCGCCAACTTAAGCCCTAATGCGGTGATAAAGCACTTTCCGTGCAACGCATGTTTAAATATGGAATCCCTATAGGCAAACTCACAGTCTTGGGCGTGCATTCTTTTGTTTTCAAACGTAGTTAGGTCAAGAACATCTACATAATCACAGATGTCTTTTAGCTCTAGGCCATACGCACCAATGTTCTGAATAGGAGCCGAGCCAGCACAACCTGGAATCAAAGCTAAGTTCTCGATCCCACCGATCCCCTGATTCACACACCAGGAAACCAATTCAGGCCAATCTTCACCACCGGCAATATGTAATAGGTAGTGCTCATCCGTTTCCGTGACTTCTTTACCCATGATTCGATTAACAATCACTAATCCCTCAAAATGTTCTGTAAAAAGAACATTACTTCCTTTACCTAAAAAAAGTTTCGGTAAATGGGTGAATCTTGGGTTTTGAAATAGCTCAATAACATCTTCAAGCGACTCAACGATAGCTAAATAGGAACACGATTGTTCAATTCCAAAAGTATGGTAAGCCTTTAGGCTCGCATTTGTTTTAATTTGCATAGTAGGTTTGCAACACCAGATAAGATTCTCTTAAACTGTCGACATTCTACATTAGTTATCTTTTAACCGCAGTGACAATACCAGACTCATTAATCATAGAAGTGTTAAATCCCATCAAGCTCCCCCTCATTAAGAAACTATACAAAGCGTATTACCCTGCGGGTCGAGCCAAAAAAGATGAATTGATCATTACAGCAAGCCATAAAGGTGAAATCATTGCGTTACTACGTTTAAAAAGTGTAGATAAAGTTCGTCTATTGACAGGAATGTTGGTCATTCCGAAAGTTAGGGGAACAGGGATTGGAAAAAAACTACTAACTCATTGTAAGAACAATGTTTTCACTGATGGCGATTATTGCTTCGCGTTTACACATCTCGAATCCTATTATTCCAAGCATGGATTCACAACAATTGATTGCTCTGAGCTACCACACCCGCTAAAAATGGCATTTCAACGTTACGTAGATAGCGGTAAAGATCTCATTCCAATGCAATTCATCTCTTCAACGACATCAAAACGCGTGCTTTTGTAGCCAGGTAAATCATATCTTTGATAAAATGGCAGGTTCGCAATATTGCACTAAACTAAGGTACTCATACCGATATGATAGTAAGTAGGAATCCATTCGAACAGTTGCCAAGTCTCGCTGTCAATCCGGAAGACTTTGATGTTCTGTATTCAGCAGAATCATTCAGAACCCGTCTTTTAGATGCTATCAGCAAAGCAACGTCGCGAATTTACCTAGTCGCTCTATATCTGGAAGATGATGAAGCTGGACGTGAAATTCTCACTGCGCTTTATGAAGCGAAACAGCGCAATCCTGGGTTGGACATCAATATCTGTGTCGACTGGCATCGAGCGCAGCGTGGCCTGATTGGTGCGGAGACATCTGAGGGTAATTCAGCGCTTTACAAAGCATATGCCAGTAAGTACCAACACCCAATCCCTGTCTATGGCATACCAGTGCGTGGCAGAGAAGTTTTTGGGGTACTGCATTTAAAAGGCTTCATTGTCGATGATACTGTTATCTACAGTGGGGCGAGCTTAAATAACGTTTATCTCCATTATCATGAACGTTATCGATTTGATCGTTACCATGTGATTCGACATGAATCTTTAGCGAATTCAATGGTGCAATTCATTCAGGAAGAAATGATTGCTCACCCTGCCGTTAATGATCTTGCAGGAAAAGATAAGCCAGAAACCAAAGAAATAAAGTCGGCGATTCGCCAACTGAGGGCTTCTCTTGCTCAAGCCAACTATAAGTTTGAAGACCAAGCTGCAACAGAAGAAAGTGTAAAAGTCACTCCGTTAGTTGGGCTAGGCAAACGCCGTAATCTGCTCAATCAACAGATTGTAAAGTTATTGGCAGCAGCCCAAGACGAAATTTTCATTTGTACGCCTTACTTTAACTTCCCTAAAGCACTTCATCGTGAAGTGAAACGAGCCATGAAGCGTGGTGTGAAAGTAACTATTGTTGTGGGTGATAAAACCGCCAATGACTTTTACATTGCACCTGAGGAAGACTTTAAAACCATTGGCGGACTTCCATATCTTTACGAAGTGAATTTGCGTCGCTTTGCGAAAACCAATGAAGCGAATATCGCCGCACGTAAATTGTCAATTCACCTATGGAAGCATGACAATAACAGCTTCCACCTTAAGGGTATTTGGGTTGATAAACGCTATATGCTACTTACTGGGAATAACCTAAATCCACGTGCTTGGTCACTCGACCTAGAAAATGGGCTACTCATACAAGACAATTATGCGAAGCTCACTGAGAAGTTTGAAGACGAAGTTTCGCGTATTCTTGAGCATACTCACCTTATCTGTACCTATAAGCAATTAGAGAAAGTAGAAGACTATCCTATAGGGGTACAGCGACTGGTCAGAAAAATTACCCGCCTAAAGGCAGATGGTGTTTTAAAACGTATTCTTTAGACATCATTTCTCGCTCTAAAGTACGTCGAGATTTTTATACTAAGCCAACCGCTTTAGCAGTTGGCTTTTTCATATAATCCATTTGGAATACTTAACTATTTTCTAGTACCGCTAGTGAGCACATAACCACTTAGATCTAGAGCGACTCTCTTAATGGGTTTGAGCTTTGACGTTTGTGAGTATTCCGCATAGCTTACAGCCTCGAGCTAAGCTACCCCTCTCTGTTCTGGCGCTTCTTACCCTTTGGCGATATATTTTTTCTGAGACTCATCAAATGTTCAGCGTCGAAAATCATCACCTCGCTAATGAAGAGCTCCTTCAATCTTTCACCTTCCAATTCGTTTTTTCTTTCTCATCAAGATTCAAGTCGTTGAACGCCTTTGAATACCATAGATTACTTAGGCTTGTTTGTAGGTCATATTGCCTTTCCATAGCATCAACGGCCTATATTATTAGAGCCTAGTGTGTAATTACGCAGAGTTCGCTTAGTAGGGATTATGTGAAATAGTCTAGTTAGGTGTATAAACACTCTTCAGGGAAACGTCGCAGTAGAAACGAAAAAAGCCTCAGTCTTTCGACTGAGGCTTAATATAAGTGGCGGAGTGGACGGGACTCGAACCCGCGACCCC
>NZ_JAWOTF010000054.1:0-5233 GCF_033338735.1 Vibrio sp. Vb1127
TTTGCGGTGGTTTATGTGATTAAGGCGCTGTGCGGTAGCTTTTGTATTGCGTTACTCACACCTTAGCAAGGCGTTAGCATACTTTGATAGGAGTTCAGATGACTACGATAGTCGAACAAATTGTTAATCGTGAAATTGACTCGGTCATCGTGTATGAATCTGACCAAGTTATAGCTTTTGCAGATCATGACCCAATCAACTTTGGACATATTTTAATCTGTCCTAAGACTCAATATTGTACTTTCATCGACCTGCCTGAGTCTGTGTTTTTAGAGATCACCGACGTTGCAAGAGATTTATATAAACGTATAGAAGCTAAGTTCAATCCCGATGGTATCGGCTTTATGCAAAACAATGGAGAGGCACCTCATTTCAACGAGCTCGATCACTACCATTTGCATATTTTCCCTAGGTTCCATGGCGACCAGTACGGTTGGGTTAGTAGTGAACTTGGAATTCAAACTATGGATAAACTAAGAGAATCACTTAAAGAACTATGAGCATTGAAAAATATGCTAACAAATTGTTCAAGAGTGATTCGGCACGCGTGGCATTTTTACCATGCGTTAGTTTTAGTGGTTAAGGTGCTATGCGGAGGCTTCGGTATTGCGTGGTTCACACCTTAATTGGGCGTTATGTTCTTGGAGGAAATGGTGGGCTATCAGAGGGATAGGGTAACTTTCAGCGTTTTCCATAAACTTGTTTTAACTATTTACAAGTGCCTAAAATTTAAGATGTTAGGCGAAACTGAAAGCTAGAGTGGCAGCAAATTTTGGTAGCCGATTGTTTGCGTGTTATTAGGTTTTGTAGTTTGGCTTACTGGCTAGCTTCCAAAGTTCAAATGTCGACATCTAATGATAAGCACAAGTTTTGGTCTACTCATATTTTGGGTATTGCGTCACAATACGCAGGTGATATGGGTGGTGCTGAAAGAGCATATTTACAAAGCCAAGATTACGGTTGTGAGCTTTCTTTGAGTTTTAGTTTACAACATTTGGGTAAATTAAACGTTGAGCTTGGTAACTATGAACTCGCTGAAAAGCAGTTTATTGAAGCATTGGCTATTCGAACGAAACTGAAGCGCACAGACTTAATCGATTCGACCAACCGAGCAATACAAGGGTTACAAAAGCTACGAACATAACAAACAGTTCAAGAGGGATTCAGCACGCGTGGCATTTTTGGTATGCGGTGGTTTCGGTGTTGAAGTGCTATGCAGTGGCTTGGTCATTGCGTGCTTCACCCCTTAACTGGGCGTTAGTCTTTAATAAAAAAGGAGATATAAATTGAAATTTTTCCCCGTAATTTTTGCTTTATTTTGATTGGCTGTACTGAAGAAAAAACAGAAGTACATGATAGCTTGATAGCGTTAAGCAACGAAGTGACAAAAGTCGAAATAGCAAGAGCCTCGGAGGTTGCTCTCAAAACTCGTAGACCAGAAAATGTTGTCCAAGCATTCGTACTGACCTCAGCGTTCCTTCTTGGTAAATCAGATACGCCCGAAGCTCAATGTATAAGTAAGAGTATCGGTCTATCAAGCGGTCCGGCGGCTATGATCGAGATAGCTAGCAAGGCTTTTGTTGTTGGTTCGTCGGGTTTTGACGAAGCCCATTCCGCTGGTAGACAGTATAAGTCTCTCGATAAGCTAATTGATGAGCTTGAGAGTGGAACGTCTGACCCTAGTTGGTTCGACGATTATCAAATAGAGAAGAGTGTTGTCTTGGAAGCTGTTGGCAGCATGTATGGTGATAACGGTGAACACGTGCTTAATGATTGGCTCGTGTGTACAAAAGACTAACAAAGCATTTAAGAGTGATTCGCAACGCTTGGCAGTTTCGCTTCGCTCAAGTATAGCCAAGCGTTGCTCACACCTTAATGCGGCGTTAGTCGCCAGAAAAAGCTAGCAATCAAAATCATGTTTCTAAGCTCAAAATCTGGCAGTTGCTTGTCTGGTGCACAGGTTCATCGCCGATGGTCAAAACTCAGTTTCAGCTGTTTTAGGTCCAAAGTTTTGCAAGTGTTCTAGCGTTTTTTTCTTTGGTGCTGACAGAGCAGGGCAATCGAGAGTCTGTTTTTGGTTGCAACTTTGCTCGGTGAGCTTGTTGGTTCAAAAGCAGATATACTCGCTGAAAAGACGTTTTCTCTGGTGTTGTAAGTTCCACGTGGTTTCAGTGACTTTGTTGAAAGTCAGCACTGTGAGATTGGTTTTCCAAAAGCGCTTTTTTGGTGTTGTCAGTCCGTTTTCTGCGGTGTTGGTTGTTCCAAGTGGTTTCATTGAATAGTCGCTTTGAGACTACGTCTGACTTAAATGCATCAAAGCACATAAAGTTCGTTGTTCGCAAAGTTTAGTTTGGCTTAAAATTGTCGCTCAGTGCCTCGCGACTAACAAACTGTTTAAGAGTGATTCGCAACGCGTGGCATTTTTACTATGCGTTGTGTTTAGTGTTTAAGGTGGTATGCGGCAGCATCGGTGTTGCGTTGCTCACTACTTAACGCGGCGTTATGTGCTTATGAGGAAAATTGACATGGAAGTGATAGAGGCCAACCCTGATTTGGCCCCAATATTAGCGAGTTATGCGAAAGAATGCCTAGAATCGGGTATTCCAAAATATTCGGGTGTGGAGCAAGATCCGACAGCTTATTTGTCAGGTTTGGTCGAACGTTCAAAGGCAATCTCTGAGTTACCAAAGGGATATTTACCTAGCACAACTTACTACTGTGTATCGAACTCCGAAATTTTAGGTGCAGTCCGAGTTCGCAAAGGTACTAATGCCAACGTAGAAAATGTCATTGGTCATATTGGCTACGAAACTAGACCGTCAGCTCGTGGTAAGGGTGTAGCCTCATTTCTGCTTTCTTGGGTGCGAGACCATGTTGTCACTGATTCAGTTATTGTTACTTGCTCAATTGACAATCCCGCATCTCAAAAGGTCATCGAAAACTGTGGTGGTGAATACCTCGGTAACTACACAGATGAGATTGAGGGTACGGTAAGGCGCTACCGTTTAGCACGCACATAACAAAGCATTCAAGAGTGATTCGCAACGCTTGGCAGTTTCGCTTCGCTCAAGTATAGCCAAGCGCCGCTCACACCTTAATGCGGCGTTATGTGCTTTGGTGGAAATGGATATGGAAATCACAATCAGGCGTATTGAAACAGAAAGCATTGAGGACAAAGGTATATTCGAGTCTTTGTTTAGAGAGTACCTATCTGGATTCTCAGTTGAGCTAGATCTCTCAGTAATTGCTCAGCTATTTGCGTTGCCTTATTTTCACGGATTTATCAGTTTTGTCGACGATAAGCCCGCCGGTTTTGCGGTTTGTTTTGAATCGTTCTCAACTTATCGTGCGCAAAGAGTGATGAATATCCATGATTTTATGGTGTCGGACAACTTTCGTGGTAAGGGTGTTGGCAAGGTACAACTGAATGGTATCGAACAGTATTGTCGTGATAATGATTACCTAAAAATTACATTAGAGGTTGGTGACGATAATGTTGCCGCTAAAAAGCTCTACAGTTCATCAGACTACGAAGATTACAGAGTAGTTTTGAAAGGGCAGCAACATTGGCAAAAGCACCTCAATTAGCACGCACATAACAAACTGTTCAAGAGGGATTCGCAACGCGTGGCATTTTTACTATGCGTTGGTTTTAGTGTTTAAGGTGGTATGCGGCGGCTTTGGTATTGCGTTGCTCACCCCTTAACAGGGCGTTAGCAGTCCTATTTGGACTAATGAGAAGGAACTATTTTGGAAGAATTAAGGTATTTAGCGAAAATCTACTATCAAAATACAGTGAGATTTAGTTATTTCGGTTTTTCTGGTGTGATGTGTTTAACTATCGCTCTAATCCTATTTTTACTCGGTGCCTATCTTAATTTTAGATTTAAGTTCGAATCAATCTCTGTATTCATAGTCATGGTCGCGGGACTTTTAATTGCTCAGGCAAGAAGTATTTATAACAGAAACTTAGTATCACATTTGTCCAATGTTACCCTGTTAAATAGTGATAACGTTGATCACCATAAGGCAGTTTATCTGTACACGCTTGTTTCTCATATTGGTGATTCTCTGTTTGACGCAATGAAGAATTTTAAAGAGGTTAGGGAAACAGCTCGAAGCGAGCACGGTTTCTCTACCCAGTCTGAGTGGTCTCGTTTCTTAAGTTTTATCTACAACCCTGATTCAAAAAACCGGATTTTAAGCTTGGTAATCTACATGATCAGTTTGATTGCATTGATTATTGTGCCTAGAACTGAGGGAAGCTCAAATCTTTACAATATTGTTAGCCAATTATCATTGAATGATGTCTGGGGGTACTTAATACTCTGTATTTTTTGGGTTGTTTTAGCTTACGTTATTGTGGTGCTTCCAATCATTTATTTGTACCAATTCATAATAATCCCAATATTATTGAAAACTTCATCAGTAGATGCACTTTCGAGGTTTTTTATTTCTGAGTTCGCTAAGTATGCTTACCTTGATCGTAGAGTTGAAAGGAGCTGCTAACAAACTGTTTAAGAGTGATTCGCAACGCGTGGCATTTTCACTATGCGTTGCGTTTAGTGTTTAAGGTGGTATGCGAGAGCTTCGGTATTGCGTTGCTCACACCTTAACAGAGCGTTAGCTTACAGTCTGAAAAATCAAATTCATATAGCTGATGTTAGGTAGGGCATATCGTCAAAATGAGCAATCTGATTGGCAAATATTTTGGTTGTATCAGCGGTAGTTAGTAACATTTTTTTTAGCGGTCATTATTACCGTGTGCGGTCGTAACGTTACTTGGTCTTGGTTTGTTGGTTGTAATTTCAGCTTCGCCTCTGTTTCATTCATGGCAAAGTTTTGCACTTGAAAGCAGCAAATCTAATACGAGCTTTGGTGGGTGAAGTTCCGTGAGTCTCCACGCTTGGCGGTTTTGGCAAAGCTCAAGTTAATACCAAATTCATCGCCTGAAGTTCTCGGCTATGTTTATAATCTTGCCTTCACGTTTAATGTCAAAGTAAGTTGTTGTTTTAGTCTGGAATGCTCGGAAAGTAATAAGCTAACAAAGCGTTTAAGCCAGATTCGCAACGCGTGGCATTTTTGGTTTTAATCGGCTTTAGTGTTTACGGTACAATAGTTTAGGTTCAGTGGTAACGTTGCTCACTACTTAACGCGGCGTTATGTAACATGGAGGCTCGATGAAAATCGGAGTCATATTAGGTACTTCAAAATCTGATGGTAATACGCGAAA